>JASHYZ010000634.1 GCA_030042795.1 Terriglobia bacterium
GCCTAACAGGCTGCGGAAAATGTTCGGGAACGTAGCCAGTTCGCTCCTCTGCTGCGAACGGTTCCTTCGCGTTGCTCAGGACAGGCTCTGAACGCAGCGAAGGAGCTCAGGGTAAACTTCGCGAGGAATCTCGCTCTGAAATTAAAGGAAATACGAGATTCCTCGTTGCCTTGGGCTCCTCGGAATGCCAGATTGGACAGGTTTTTCCGCGGCCTGCTAGGCTAAAGGCTCTTCAAGAGCTTCTCGTATTCACGATGAGAGCCAACCCAAAACCAAGCAATGCCTTCCACAGTTGTGGTTGCGAGTGCTCGGTACCCGAGTCCCACGCGCACCGACCAGAAGTCGTCACCAATATGCTTGAAGTGCAGCGAAGGATGTTTTGGATCGGCTTTCAAGAGCTGAAAGTTCTTGTCGGCCAAGTCTCGGACGGATTGCGGAAGCCGCCGGTAATGCAGCCAAATGCGGGAGACGCCGTATGGTTCAAAGCGGCGTGCACTTTCCATCGGCGAAGTCTTGTTTGGCTTGACGCGCCAGCCGGTCGAGCTTTCCGGCCCGAATGTCCGCTTCGATCTGCTGGTCCCAAAGCTTGGCCTGGAACTCTTCGAACCAACCCGCCAACCGCTCCTGCTCTTCGCGTGGGAGTTGGGTGATGGCGGCTTCGATTTCTTCGACGCTCATGAGTTCTAGTATACGCCGTCTTGCGCGATGACGGAGCAGTCCTACTCCACTTGTGCCGAATTCGGGCTGATGACACAGGGCTGAATACTGAGGCAAATCGGCAACAGAACTCGTCACTTGTCACTATGATTTGCATCGTTTCCGGTCTGCCCCGCTCGGGCACGTCGCTCGCCATGCAAATGCTCAATGCTGGAGGCCTTTCGGCGCTGACTGACGGGGTGCGCGCCGCAGACTCCGACAACCCTCGCGGCTATTACGAATGGGAGCCCATCAAGCAGCTTCAACGAGAGCCTAGTATTATAGCCCAGGTAGAGGGCCGCGCGGTCAAAATAATCTCCTCTCTTCTGCTCGCGCTGCCGCAAGGCTACGAATACCGGGTGATTTTCATGCTTCGCCCGCTTGACGAAGTGCTGGCATCCCAGGCAGTCATGCTTCGCAATCGCGGCACCGAAGGCTCGAAACTAGCGCCCGCGGCGATGCTCGCTGCGCTCCAGGCTCATCTGGCGCAGGTGGACGCCTGGCTCCGAACCCGTCCGGATCTTGCGGTCTTGAAGGTCAACCTCCACGACGTACTGGCTGACCCGCGTGGACAAGCCGAAAGCATGGTACAGTTCGTTGGTCTGCCTTTGGATGTGGAGGCGATGGCGCGGCAGGTTGACGCTTCCCTTCACCGTCAAGGTGTTATGCGGTGCTCGTGACCTTGAGCCATGTGGGTTCAGCCCAGCAGGCTGCGCGCGCTTACCTGTTGGAGCGGAGTGCGACTCTGGAAGCGGGAGCTACAAAGCGTTTCGGGGAGGCTGCGATGCGACGCTCGATCGTCTTTCTGTTCCTCTTGCTGAGCGCCTCGGTTTGGGCTCAACAGCCGCCCAAGATTCCGTATGAATCAGTTCCGGATTTCTTGAAGCTTCCGCCGGACATTTACTTTGGCGAGGTCGCAGGCGTGGCCGTGAACTCCAAGGGACACGTCTTCGTCTTCTCGCGCGGCAACACCACAGGGCCCGCCTATGGCGCGGCCGCGGCGCAACTGCTGGAATTCGGCGCTGACGGCCGCTTCATTCGCGAGATCGGCCATAACCTCTATGCTTGGTCGTTCGCGCACTCGGTGAAGGTAGACAGGGATGACAACATCTGGGTGGCCGACAAGGGCTCAGACATGGTGATCAAGTTCAACCCCGAGGGCCGCGTCGTAATGGTGTTTGGACGCAAGCAGGAAGCTTCGGACGAGGGTACGGGGCCGCTGCGTCATCCCAAGCCGCCGCTGCCCCCGGTGGACGGGATGTTCCGGCAAGTCACCGACATGGCCTGGGATGCCGCCGGAAATACGTACATCAGCGACGGCTACATCAACTCTCGCATCGCTAAAGTCGATAAGGACGGCAACTGGCTGAAGTCGTGGGGCGAGCCCGGCGATAACCCCGGACAGTTCAACACCCCGCACAGCATCGCGGTGGATAGAGAGGGTCGCGTCTACGTGGCCGACCGCGGCAACCGCCGCATTCAGGTGTTTGACGGCGAGGGCAAGTTCCTCAGGCAAATTACCATTAACGTACCTGTTGATCCGAACGCACGTCCCGCGATCGGCCCCAAGCCTACAACGACCGCGGGCACGATGGCGCCCGGCGCGCCCTGGGCGATCTGCATTACGCCCGGACCCAACCAGGTGCTGTTCAGCTCCGATGCATTTCCGGGCCGCATCTACAAGCTCACGCTAGATGGAAAGGTTTTGGGCGTGCTCGGAGAATCAGGTAAGCAACTCAAGCAATTCGGTTGGATCCACGAAATTGCCTGCCCGTCTGAGAACGAACTTTACGTGGCCGAACTGTTGAACTGGCGGGTGCAGAAGCTGATTCTGGGAGCAGGTCAGTAGCTCAACAGTTTGTTGAAAAACTTGCGGAACCGTGTCATTCCGACGCCGAGAGTTGCGAGGCGGAGGAATCTCGCTCTGAAACTAAAGGAAATGCGCGATTCCTTGTCGCCTACGGCGCCTCGGAATGACAGGACGCATTTTGCAACGAACTGTTAACGCGGCTCGCGCCCTGGGCGCCGGTTACGCTATGATCAGGATGATGCAGGAACAGGAGGGTACAATGAAACCCAAAGTCGGGTTGGCTTTTCTGATTGGCTTTGCGGTGGGAGCGGCCACGGCCCTCCTGCTGGCCCCGCAGTCTGGCGAAGAGACTCGCGAATGGATTGCCGATCAGTCACGCAAGGGCGCAAGGCAGGCCCGCAGGGGCTTCGAGCAAGCCTCCAAAGCGGTTGAAGACGCAGTAGGGCGAACCGCGGACGTCGTCGAGAGAGGCACGGACCGGATTACCGAGGCCGTGGACGCCACCAAGAAAGCCTACGCGAAGGTGTCCGGCGTCCTAGGCTAGGTCTCGGGGAGGAATGCTTGTCGCTCGAAGTGAGGTTATGGTCGTCCGCCTGTTTGGCTTCGCCGCGGAACCATTTTCTCGGCCGCGCGCGACCTGACT
>JASHYZ010000635.1 GCA_030042795.1 Terriglobia bacterium
AGCTGACGCGCAAAATCCAGAAGGAACGGATTGCCGTGGCGCGCGACGGCGAAGAAGCCCTGGACTTCCTTTTCGGCGAGGGGGACCAAACAAGGGTATCGCTCGACAGCCTTAAGATGGTGCTGCTTGACCTGAAGCTGCCCAAGCTGGACGGCGTGGAAGTGCTGCGTGAGATCAGGAGCAGGCCGGAAACGAAACTGCTGCCGGTGGTGGTGATGACTTCATCGGCAGAAGAGAGGGATCTGCTCACGTGTTACCGGCTGGGTGTAAATAGCTACATCCAAAAGCCCGTGAGTTTCGCCAAATTTCAGGAGGTCGTCCGGACCCTGGGGTTGTACTGGGTAGAGATCAATCAGACGCCGGAGAAGGCGTTTCCATCGGGATAATCGCGGATCGCATTCGTCTGCCCCCGTCTGTCATGGTGCCTGGCAAGTTTGGGGCTTAACCTCGCGCAAGATGGGGTCTGTGTGACGCCTGGGCTAAGTTGTACCGCCCCTTCGGAGCTGGCTTCTGCTGCGAACTTCTGAGACACGACACGAGCTGCTTCATTCCTCCACGCGCCCTCTGACTTGCGTTTTGCGAAAACATTCGACTCTCCATTTTTGTGTTTGTGGGTGTGGAAGCCTGCAGGCGCTGCGCATCGGCGGCTCCGCTTACGGCTCTTCCAAGGCTGGGCCTTTTCGGGCCAGCCTGGTTCAAGCGCCGCTCATGCCAGCCGTGAACCATCGGCTTGATTTCCACTCACACCTGTAAGCGACAAATCGAGCCCAACTCCCTCACTGCTGTTCCAGGATCGTCGACGCCAGGACAGCGGCCAATCCGAGTTCCCCCACACCCAACATCTGCTCTCCATGAAATTGCAGGTTTGCGCTACAATCCGAGTTCTTTGCGACGAGCAGTAAGACGCCGGCGGGAGGGGTTTTAGGTGAGCTTCAACCAGCGGCTGGACGAAATTCGCACCGGCTTCGGACGCCCGTTCTGGGTAGCCAACCTCACGGAACTTTTCGAACGCCTGGCATATTACGGCGCCAGCGCAGTGCTGGCGATGTATCTCAGCGAACAACTGCACTTTTCGAAGGAGTTGACCGGCTGGATGATCGGCCTCTTCGGCTTTGCGGTGTGGTTTCTGCCGGTGTTGGGCGGATCACTGGCCGACCGCTTCGGCTTTCGGCGCGCGCTGATGTTCGCTTACCTAGTGATGACGATCGGTTATTTTCTGCTAGGCTCGTTGGACGCCCCCTGGATGCAAACGGCCCGGAGCGCGCTCGGGGACAAATGGCTGGTGCTCAGCATCCTGATGATTCCGGCGCTCGGGCCTGCGGTGGTGAAACCTTGCGTGGCGGGAACGACGGCGCGAGCCTCGACGGAAAATGTGCGCTCCATCGGATATTCGATTTACTACACCATCGTCAACATCGGTGGGACGCTTGGCCCAGTGGTGGCCTGGCTGGTGCGGAAGCGGCTGGGGCTCGGAATGGCCAACGTCTTCCGCGTGTCAGCCCTGAGCGTTTTTCTGATGTTCTTGGTGACGCTGCTTTTCTACCAGGAGCCAGGGAGTCCCGGCGAAGAGAAGGTCGAGAGCGTGGGCGTGGCGCTCCGAAACATGCTAGTGGTGCTGGCCAATTTCCGTTTCGTCCTGTTCCTGCTCATCTTTTCGAGTTTTTATGTGGTCTTCTGGCAGGAATTCGTGTCGGCCCCGCTCTTCTTGCGCGGCTATGTCAACCCCAATGCCAACGCCGATCTTCTGCTCTCCATTGATGCTTTCACGGTGATCTGTTTCCAGATTCTGGTGACTCATTTCACGCGGAAGATTCCGGCATTTTCTGCCATGACGCTGGGACTTCTGATCTCGAGCCTGTCCTGGCTGATTCTGGCTGTCCATCCCACTGTCGCCGGGCTCATTGCCGCCCTGGTGGTTTTAGCCCTCGGAGAGATGACGCAGTCAGCCCGCTATTACGACTACATTTCGCGGCTTGCGCCTTCAGGCCGGCAAGGGCTCTATATGGGCTTCGCTTTCCTGCCGATTGCGATTGGATATTTCATCGCCGGTCCGCTGGGCGGTTACCTTTTGCATCAGTTCGGCGATGTGCTGCACCGGCCGCAGCAGATGTGGTGGGCCGTTACCGGAGCCGGCCTCGTCGGAACGCTATTGATGGTGGTCTACGATCGGGTTTTCAAGCCTGGAAAGCAGGAGGGTGAAGTGGGGCCGAGATGATCCCATGAGGCTCGGCCCGCGCCGGTTGAAGAGCCGTCACTCTTCATGAGCCAGCTCCATCAGCCGGTCTGTAATCTGGTACGGCGGGTGCCCCACCACGCGGATCAGCTTCTGGCGCGCCCTCACGCCGAACGCAATCTCGATGGAATCCTGAGGAACGCGCAGCCGCTTCGCAAAGAATTTGGTGATGGCCAGGTTGGCGTCACCGTCAGAAGGGGCCGCCCGGATTTCCAGGCGCAGCCTCCCGGTATGGTCAAACCGCAAACGCTCGCGCTGGGCTCGCGGCTTGACGCTTACGCGGAATGTCACGCGCATCCCCTCCACTCGAAAAGGCGCCATAAGGTTATTCCTCCGTGCCGATTGTCCTTAAGTTCTCAATCCAAAGATTGCCGTTCCAACGCGGATCAAGGTTGCCCCCTCCTCCAAAGCCACTTCGAAATCGTGGCTCATGCCCATCGAAAGCTCGTCCATTCGCACGCCGGGCAGGCTCGCCGAGTTTATCACTTTTGCAAGCTTGCGCAGACGAGAAAAATAGGGACGGCTTTTTTCGGGGTCGTCAAAGTAAGGAGGCACCAGCATCAATCCGCGGAGATCGAGGGTGCCAAGCCGGACGATCTGGCGGGCCAACTCGAGCGCGGCGGACTCTTCCACGCCCGATTTGGTGGCTTCTCCGCCCAAGTTCACTTCAATCAAGACGGGGAGCCGGACCAGCCCGATCTCTCCCACTGTTCGTTTTGCATGGTCAGGCGATTCAGCCGGGCGCTTCACAGCCTGGTCAAGCTTCTCTGCAATCCGCAACGAGTCTACCGAGTGGACCCAGTGGAAGATCTCGCGCGCGGCTTTAGCTTTGTTTGTCTGCAAATGACCGATGAGATGCCAGGTAAACGGCAAGTCTGCAAGCGCGGCACGCTTCGCCTGCGCTTCCTGTATGCGATTTTCCCCGAAGTGCCGGACACCAGCCTCGTAGGCCTCGCGAATCCGCTCGGGTGGGACTGTCTTGGTCACCGCTACCAAGCGGACTTCGTCGAGGCGCCGTCCAGCTCGCTGGCAGGTGGCTTCCATGCGCTCCCGAACTTTGGTGACGCTTTCGCGGATTGTCATCGTTCCCTTGCTGGGCTCGCGGCCCGGCTCTTCACCTGCGTCAGCCGTTCTCCACCTACGCTTGGAGCGGCAAGCATTCTACCACTCTGCCGTGGCGCATTCAGCCCTTGTTGGCGGCTGATTGGGGATGCTAACTTCGAATAGGGCGGCAAACCATTTGAGTTTGTAGCGGCCAGTTTATCTGGCCCAATGGTGGCATTGCCAACTGTATGCCGGGTGTACCACAATCGAGGCCAGCTTGAAGGCGCGCGGCTTCTTCATCACGCTCGAAGGAATTGACGGTAGCGGCAAAAGCACGCAGTTCAAGCGCTTGGTGCGGTACCTGCGCCGCCGCGGGTACAAGGTGCGCGCCACTCGTGAGCCGGGTGGGACTCCGCTGGGCGAGAAAGTGCGATCCATCCTGCTTGCAGGCACGGAGGCCCTCAGTCCGCTCACGGAGCTAGTATTGTTTTACGCCGCGCGGGCCCAGCACATTGAGGATGTTATCCGGCCGGCGCTCGATCGCGGCGAAATCGTGATGAGTGACCGCTTCAACGATTGCAGCTTCGTCTATCAGGGCTATGCCCGCGGCCTTGGCACCCGGGCGGTGCGGTTGCTGGATCGCGCCATCTGTGGGCCCGTGCAGCCTGACCTGACATTGGTGCTTGATCTCGAAGCGCGGGTCGCACTCAGGCGGGCCGAGCGCCGCGAAAGCCGTCGAGATTTGAAAGAGAGCCGCTTTGAAGCCGAAGGCGTCGCATTCCAGGAGCGCGTGCGCGCTGGCTATCGCGCATTGGCGCAGCGTGAGCCTCAGCGAGTGCGCTTGATACGCGCTGACCGACCGGCCGCTGAAGTGGAGGCGGAGATTCGGCGGGAAGTGGACAGGAAGCTGGAGAAGTTAAACTAGAAGTTAGAAATCAGAAGACAGAAGTCAGAAGAGAAAAGTTAGAAAGTCAAAATGGGGGACCAGCCCAGAAACCAAAGGAGGCTGAGCTTCTAGTTTCTGGTTTCTGGCTCCTGACTTCTGTCTTCTGCTTTTTTATGGGCTTTGATTTGTTTCTCGGAAACTCGGCGGCTGTCCAGGCCCTGCGCGAAATGCTGCGGACGAACAGGGTGCCCGGCGCTTTGCTCTTTACCGGCCCGGAGGGCGTTGGCAAGAAGACCTTGGCGCTGATGATGGCGAAGGCTATGGCGTGCGAACGCCTCGAAGACAACTTCTGTGGCGAGTGTGCGCGCTGCCGGAGAGCGGAAGAAATGGTCGCCGGCGCCGCCGATGACCTCGATCGTCGCCGCGAAGTGAAGGAGAGCGCCCGGCGCCTCGAGGGCCTGGTGTACTTTGACCTTCAGCTTATCGCTCCTTTCACGCGTTACATTCTCACCGAGCAGATCCGTCTGCTGCGCCAGATCGCCTACACGCGTCCCTTTGAGCTGCCGCGGCGAATCTTCATCATCGATCAGGCCCAGGCCATTCACTGGCAGGCCGTTGATCTGCTGTTGAAGCTCCTTGAGGAGCCGCCCGCCACCACCAACTTCATGCTGGTGTGCCCGAACGCCAGCGAGTTGCGCCTCACCATTCGCTCCCGCTGCCAGCGGATTGCCCTCTCACCCGTGGGCGAGGATTCTATTGTGAAGCTGCTGGCCGAGCAAGGCACGCTGCCGGAAGCCAAGCGTGCCTTGGTAGCGCGCCTCGCTGGAGGCAGTGTGGGCAAGGCGCTCCGCTTCGACCTCCCAGCCTATCTTGAGCGCCGTGAACCTTGGCTGCAATTCTTGGAGAGCCTCGCCAGCGGGCTCGCATCAGATGTGACAAGCCGGGCCGATGCAACCCGCGCCAACCCGCCGGACTGGCAACGGATCTTTGAAGCTACCCGAGTTCTCACCGCAGATCGCGAACACTTCGATGAGAGTCTCGGCATCGGATACAGCTTGTTGAGTGACCTGCTGCAGGTTCTCGAGCGCGGCGAACATGCATGTATAGCACATCTGGATGTCGCCGCGCGCATAAGACCCTGGGCAGCAAAACTAGGTTTTCAGGGGATTGAGGTGTTGAAAGACGGCCTGGATCAGGCCCGCCGGCTCCACGTGCGCAACGTCAATCAACAACTGGGTTTCGACGCCTTGGCCGCTGGCATCATCTCACGCGAGCGAAGGGAGACTGCCATTGCTCCCATGTGATCTGGGCCAGGCAGAGACCGTGGCCTTAGTGGGCATCATGTCTGCCTCGATGGTGTTCTCGGAGCGGTGCCAGTAGCACTAATCTAGTGGGTGAGTCGAATGAGTCGAATACGGCCACTTGCAGCCATGCCGTCTCTGATGGTAGTATGAAGGGGTCGTAGGAGGCATACTCCTGAGGAAGGGTGAAATTATTATGACGTGGGAAACTCCGCAAGTTGAAGAGATCAGCCTGAGCTGCGAAATCAATTCCTACAGCAACGGCGACTACGAGTAACCGGCCGCAAAAATACACTGGCTGTCATCCCGAGGCGCCAACGGCGTCGAGGGATGACATGCTGGTGATTCATTGCGTTCATCTCTCTGGTCCATGCGTGTGAAGGTGCTGGGCAGCGCGGCGGGTGGTGGCTTCCCGCAATGGAACTGTGCGTGTCTGAATTGCCGCCGGTTGCGGACTGGGCGTTTCTCAGGCTCCCCCCGTACCCAGATGCAACTCGCCTTTGAGGATGCGCCCGGCCGCTGGACATTGGTCAACGCCTCGCCTGATTTACGATCCCAGATTGAAGCAACAAATGAGTTGTGCCCCCAAGATAGGGACCGGCACTCTCCCATCTCCGCTGTGGTTCTGACCGGGGCCGAGGTTGATCAGGCGCTCGGCCTCCTGCTTCTGCGCGAATTCCACTCCTTTTCAGTCCACGCGACGCGCTCCGTTCGCACCATTCTTACGGAGGACAACAGTCTATTCGGCGTACTCGCGCGCTTCGCGGAACAGGTTCGCTGGAATGACATCCTGCTGGATCGGCCCTTTGTGGTCGCGGGCGCACGTCTGGAGGCTTTGCCGCTACCCGGCTCTTTGCCCGGATTTGTCGGCGCCAAGCGGCGTGCGGAATCCGATCCCTCGGAGGCTGTGATCGGGCTGTGGATTTCTCCCGAGTCCGGCGGGCAGACTCTGGCGTTCCTACCTAATGCCGGCTGTATTTCCGACTCGTTGCTCGAGCGGCTGGAGCAGTGCGACGTTCTACTTCTCGACGGCACGTTTTGGAGTGATGAGGAACCGGCTCGCATTCCCGGCCTCGGTCGAACCGCTGCTGCCATGGGGCATCTGCCGATTTCGGGACCGGCAGGCAGCTTGGCACGTCTGGCAGTTCTTCGACGCCCGCGCAAGATTTTCATTCATATCAACAACACGAATCCCATCCTGGACGAAGAGAGTGCCGAACACCAAACGGTTCGCGAAGCCGGGTGGGAAGTGGCCTGGGATGGCATGGAGATCATGCTGTGACTGCCACGGAACTCCTGAAGCCACCCTTGAAGGAAAGCGAACTCGAAGCTCGCCTGCAAGCCATCGGCGCGGAGCGCTACCATCACCGGCATCCATTTCATCAATTGATGCACGAGGGAAAACTCACCCGCGGCCAGCTTCAAGCCTGGGCGCTGAACCGGTATTACTACCAGAGCGTCATCCCCATTAAGGATGCAATCATTCTTTCACGCAGCGCTGACTCGAACTTCCGCCGCGCCTGGCGCAAGCGCATTATTGACCATGATGGCGATGGCCCGCGGCCGGGCGGCATCGAGAAGTGGATTCAACTCGCGCAGGCGACGGGTCTCGATCGCGAGCGAGTAGCCTCAGAGCGCGAGATTTTGCCGGGCGTGCGTTATGCCGTAAACGCATATCTTGACTTGGTCTCCAAGCGCACCTTCCTCGAAGCTGTGGCTTCGTCGCTTACGGAGCTCTTTTCGCGCGACCTGATCGCGCTGCGCGTCGACCGCCTCCGGCAGCACTATCCGTGGCTCAGTCACGGTCTAGCCTATTTCGACGCTCGCCTCACCCAGGCGCCCGAAGACGCGCAGTTCGCGTTGGGGTGGGTGGTGGAGCACGCGCGCACGCGTGCCGAGCAGGAACTTGCAATCGAGGCGCTGCGCACCAAGTGCGACATTCTCTGGGCCCAGCTTGACGCGCTCTATTTCGCTTACGTTGAACCGGGCTGGCCCGCGCCGGGCGCTTTCCGTCCGGCGGCGGAAGAGGCCTCGGCATGAGCGACGTCGCGCCGGATCGCGTTCTGCGCCTCGCGCCGGGATGCCGCTTGAGTGCCATGCCCGGTCAGGAGGATCTGTTGTTGATCCCCGAAGGCGCCTTGCGCCTGAAGGGTCCCGCTCGCGTTATCGTAGAACTCTGCGACGGTCAGCGAACGTTGAGTGCAGTTGTGAATGAACTCGTGCAACGTTACCCGGGCGCGGACACGAGCCGGATTGAGGCCGAAACCGCCGCCCTCGTGGCGGGCTTGCGGAATCGTGGGGTGATCGAATACGGATGAAGTATCAACTCCGCGCACTCATCGCCGAAGTTACGCATCGCTGCCCGTTGCACTGTGTTTACTGCTCGAATCCGCTCAAGATGCAGCATCGCGCGACGGAACTTTCTACGGAGGACTGGACCAGCATTTTCCGCCAGGCCGGAGAGATGGGCGCTCTCCAGTTGCACCTCACCGGCGGCGAGCCGCTGGCCCGCGCGGACCTCACTGATCTGGTACGCGCAGGCCGCGCCGCCGGTCTCTACCTCAACCTCATCACCTCCGGCGTCGGCCTCGATGAGCGCCGCCTGGACGCGCTCATCGAAGCCGGACTCGATCACGTTCAGCTCAGCTTTCAGGACGTAACGGAGGCGTCAGCCAACGAATTTGCGGGCACGCGCAGCCACGCCCTCAAGCTGCGCGTGGCAGAGATGATTCGTCATCGCCACGTCGCGTTTACTCTAAACATCGTCGTGCACCGCCGCAATCTTGACCGCCTGGAAGAGATGATTGCATTCGCGGCTGAGAGCGGCGCCCAGCGAGTCGAGATTGCCCACGTGCAGTATTACGGCTGGGCGTTGCGTAACCGCGAGGTCCTGCTACCGGCGCGCGATCAGGTGCAACGCTCGATCGAGACCGTGGAAGCAGCTCGCCAGCGCCTACAGGGACGTTTGCGCATCGACTTCGTCCTGCCCGACTACTACGCGAAATACCCGAAGCCTTGCATGAACGGCTGGGGACATCAGCAGATGCTGATTGACCCGAGCGGCCGCGTGCTGCCTTGCCACGCCGCCGCGCTCCTTCCCGGAATGGAATTTTCAAACGCGACCGACCGCGCCTTGCGGTGGATCTGGGAGGACTCGCCAGCCTTCAACCGCTTTCGCGACGAAAGCTGGATGCCGGAGCCTTGCCGTACCTGCGATCGCCGCACGCGCGATTTCGGCGGCTGCCGTTGCCAGGCGTTTCAACTAACCGGTGATGCCGCGGCAACGGATCCGGTTTGCACACTCGCGCCCGCACACCGGTTGGTCGAGGATGCAGTCCAACACGCCAACAATGGAAGTGCCGGTCGACAATCTGAGAGCCCTGTCTGGGTGTACCGCGCTGATCCTGGCTCTGCAGAGAGAGTCGCGCCAGGAGAAGCTTGAGCTGGGTATCTCTGCTAAGGCATAATGACGAGGCGCGGGAATGCCGACTGGTAACGCCCTGCGTCCAAGGTCAGCAAGCGATCTGCTCTCAAGAAAGCGTGCGCGCCGACCACAAAATCCACCAACAGCCGCTTGAGCTCACCTTCCTTGGACCGCCGCCTCCTCGCGGCATAAGCTGCGTAAGCCGCTCCTGTTTCGCTGGCTTTCCAGAACACGCATGCAGGCGCGATCGCTCACCGGGACAGGCATGTCTCAATGCCGGCCCAACTCGGGAGCCTTCTCACGAATACGAGCTACTGAAGAGGCCAACCGCCGTTGGCGTCGATCGCGGCATCGATCTCACTCATCAGCCCGATGGTCTCCTTCAGTGCCACCACCACCCGTTGATAATGCTGAATGTCATCCCACGTTAGCACTCGCCCCTTGCGGTCTTTAAGCCACTTTTCCAGAACCTGATACCCGCCAATGTGAAATTCCCATACCTCGCGCGGTATGCCTTGAAAATACTGGATACTGTTGACGCACACACGCCGGGTTCCATCGACGTAGGTGACGCGCTCGACTTCGCCGGTCCCTTTCTCGGGGAAGGTGGTGATGAGGTGGTTCAAGCGCGGGGATTCCATCAGGTGAAGCGCTACCAGTTCGCCCCCTTTGGTGGCGAGCTTGGCGAACAAGGTAGGACTACCGGTCAGGGGCACGCGGGGAAAGTCGGTTGGGAGGAGCTCCGAATAGCGGTCCCGATACGCTGGCGAGTGAAGGATAGCATAAATGTAGTGGAACACGTCTTGCGGCCCGAAGGTCCTTTTCAAATCACCCTCGCCGCTTGGAATGAACGAGAGTCCAAGGCGCTTTTGGAGCGCGGCAACAAAATTCGGCTTGAAGTTTGGCTGCCGCCTGTCATTGCCCGTAGCGAGGTATGGAATTCCGAGGTTGAGCGTTGCTTGGCGCAGCCTCTCCCCGTTCCCACCGTAAAGGTACAAAGGAAAGAGATAGCAGTTGTCCAGCGTGCTTAGGTATTCTTTGGTGGCAATCCGCTCTGACAGAAACACGTGGGCCCACGGCGGCTTGCGGATGGTTCGAAAAATGACCAGAGCTTGATTCTTGCCTGCTAAGAGGTGGTGGCAGATGTCTTCTCGACTCCGAGCGAGTACCGCGGAAGAATAGAGCACAAAGCGATGATCAAAGCATCGATAAGCGACTGGAACAATCCACGATAAGGCTTTGCCTGACTTGGCCCACTGTCGGGCGCCCGGCAAAGAGAAGGAAGACGTGTCTTCGAGGCCGTACCTCTGCCGGAGTTGGGCGTCGTCTTGCCTGCTTGCCAAGTCCGCCAGGCGCCCCTTGAGTTCGTCGCGCGTGAAGGCGACCGCAAATGAGTTGACACCTGTAGTGATCCCCATATTGCCGGAAACCATCGCGTTAGGGATGCTCCAGGCTGCAGCATACTCCGCTGCGAGATCATCCTTCTGGGGCTTGAAGAGACAAAATGGCAGGCGCGGAGAAAGTTCCTTCCAACGGGTGTGGGCCAGGTCATGCTCGGACAGCCAGGAGTATTTGCCGCCTCTCCTACCTTCGGCTTCCCTGACTCCCCACAGGTCGGCGTGCCAAACCCGAGCAGGCCCAATTTTCTCGGCGTCCTTCACGAAGATGCCGATAGCCACGCCCTCTTGAATATCGAAGACGTTCTTATCCTCCGAACCGTCGGGGCACTTTTCCTGCCTCTTGCTGTTACCGTGTAAGTCGAGAATGTAGAGGTCGGAGAAGGCCCGCATCAGATTGCGCCGCATGCCCCTGAATGTCGGGCTATCGAGGTAGCTGTGGTCTGTGATGAAGGCCAGCACACCAGCACCCGTTCGGCTGATTCTCCATTGTCCCCACCGTATAAACTTCACGTAGTCATTCTGAAGCCACTTCGGATTTCGCTCGCCTATCCCCTTGCCGTCCACCTTCTTGTAGTCTTCGATGAGCTTTCCGATGAAAGTCAGCCTCCCGTTATCATCGCGGCTGCGGTTAGCCGAGTGTCCCGAGTAAGGCGGATTGCCCAAGACCACGAGAATGGGCTTATCGCGTTTGATCTCGGCCGCAGCATTTGCCTCGTCGGAGATCCACTGTGCAAAAAGCTTCTCACTCCTCTTTGCGGCTTCTTCGAGCGTATTCGTGAGGTAAACGCCTAGGCGCTGGTCTGAACCAAACTTGTAGCCAGTCTCCTGCAACTCCATCCCAAGCTTCAGGTGGGCCACAGCATAAGGGGCTACGAGAAGCTCGAAACCGAAGATACGGTTGAGCAGGCGCTGAGAAACATAGCTGTCCCAGGCGCCTTTCTGGCCGCCGAACTGTTCGTAAATCTGGCGGACCACAAAGTAGAGAAATGTCGCGGTGCCGGTGGCCGGGTCCAGAATCAAGGTATTTTCGTCGGCGAGGCCCTTGGGCCGGTTGAAGCGAGACTTAAGCAAGTAATCCACCGAGCGCACAATGTAGCTCACCACCGGCTCCGGCGTGTAATAAACGCCGCGCAGTTCGCGTGTTTTAGGATCATAGGCCGTCAGAAACGTCTCGTAGAAGTGCACCACCGGGTCCTCTTTGCCCTTGCCTTTTCCGAAGTCCTTCAACACCTCGTCCATGGCAGCATGCTTCAATAGCTCCACGATGTCATCGACGGCCCAGCCGAAGGTCTCCGGCATATCAACACCGGCAAACTCGGCAAAGAGCTTGCGCAAGAAAGGATTCGTCCTGGGCAGGCTGAAGGCCGCCAGTTCACGAGAAAAGGTCTTCTCCTGCGGCTTGTTGACGCGGGCTGCGAACAGGCCGTAAGCGAGGGTCTGCGCGAACATGTCGGCGAACTGCGCCTCGTCCAAGTCAGGAATGAGCACTTCGCGAAACGATGCCAGCCAGTTTCCGAGCCAGCCCTTGTCCGGGGCTGCACCGTGGGAGAACGTCGCGATGATCAGATCGCGGATGTTGCGCGTCATGCCGGCCATGCGCGCGGCGAGCTCTTTCGCGGTACCCACCGTCGGCACGGTTTGAGCGAAAAAAAGCTTAAGGAGGTCGCCGAGTTTCTGTTCGCCTTCGGGGAAAGCGCGCAGTTTGCCTTGCCCATCGATTTCCGCCAGGCGCACAGTCAATCGCTTCTCACCGGCTACAAACCAGCGGAATTCCAGATAGTCTGTCAGAATCCAGTTGGGCAACGCGTCGCGGTAGCGTTTGAACTGGTCGCCATTCGGTCCCTTGCCACGCTCCACTTCGTCAAGGCTCACTCCGATGTCCTTGGTCTCGATGTGCCCCAGAGGAACCTTGTTGCGGGTGACGTTGAAGTCGGGCGCGCCACAGGCGATACGCTTGGGCTCGTTGGTAGCAACGATGCCGGGGTCAGCGGCCTCTAGTAGTCTCTCGAGGGCCCCGCGATGGGTCTCCTCAGTGGCGTCACCCAGGGCCAGCTTCTTTTTGATGGCTGTCAGGTATTCAACAAACGAGGTCATAAAGTGGCAGTATATACAAGATGCCCGCGCCGGAAAGACCAATTCGACAACACCCGTAGTCTCAATCAAACTGATCGGGCTACCCTTTCAATTGACAAAAGTGACCGGCGCACCGACATGGCCCGAATGCGGGCGGCGTCGCCAATCCACAATTCGTGCCCCAACTCCGCCAACAACTGTTCGAACCACAGCGTGTTGCCGACCGCTTCCAGGCCCACCCGCACCGGCCCCGCCAGACCCCGATAGAAGGCCTCCGCCTCCGCCGGGTGCGCCAATCGACGACCGCCCAACTCGCCGGTGTCCTGGTCGTCCAACCTAGCGATTTGCTAAAAGCTCGGGTGATAATCACATGCGATAATTTTCATTGCTGGCTCCTTTCCCCCGAGTCTTGGTTTCAGACAACCCAAGCTTACCCGGAAATCGGGAAGGGCCAGCGCCGTCATTCAATCAAGCGAAGCGAGGAATCTCGCTCGGCGTAAAGCCGCCGTCGCGGATTCGTGAGATGATGAAGTGATGGAAGCGAGAGGGCCCAGTTCAACCCGCGTGCTGATGGTGGCCGGCGAGCGTTCCGGCGATCTTCACGGCGCCGAACTCGCTGCGGCGCTCAAGGCCGAGATGGGCGAGGTTTCGATCTTTGGGTGCGGCGGCTCGGCCATGCGAAGCGCGGGCATCGAGACGGTTGCCGACCTGCGCGACTTCGCCATGGTGGGGATCACGGAGGTTGTCGCGGGCTTGCCGCGCGCCCGCCGCGCGTTTCACGCCATCCTGGCGGAAGCGGACCGCCGCCAGCCCCAGTTGGCCGTGCTCATCGACGCGCCTTCGCTGAATCTACGCTTGGCGAAGCAGCTTAAGCCGCGCAGCATTCTCGTGGCCTATTACGTAAGTCCCCAGATATGGGCGTGGAAGAAGTGGCGGATGCGGCATCTTCAGGACCGCGTGGACCACATGCTGTGCCTCTTCGACTTCGAGGAGGAGATCTACCGCCGCGCCGGTGTTCCGGTTACCTACGTCGGCCATCCTCTGGTGGATCGGCCTGAAATCACAGATCCGGCGACGCCGCGTGAAGAGTTTCTGGCGCGCACCGGACTTAGACCGGACGTGCCCGTAGTAGCGCTGCTGCCCGGCAGCCGGGAGATCGAATTAAAATATAACCTGCCGCCGTTGGTAGCCGGGGCCGCTGAACTGCGCCGCCGGGGGCAGAACGTGCAATTCGTCTTGCCGGTGGCGGCTACGCTGTCTGAAGCACAAGTGAAGGCTCAGCTCCAGTCGTGCGGCGCAGGGGCAGAGCTTATCCACACCGTTACCCACGGCACACACGACGCGCTACGAATCGCGCAGGCCGCCGTGGTGGCGAGCGGCACCGCCACTCTGGAGACGGCGTTGCTAGGCTGCCCGATGGTGGTAGTGTACCGCGTTGCGCCCAGCACGGCGTTCTTTGCGCGCTTCATGGTGGACGTGCCCTTCTTCAGCATGGTGAACCTGCTGGCCGGCAAAGAGGTGGTGAAGGAGCTTGTGCAGCGGGATTTTACCGGCGCACGGGTGGCGGACGAGGTGGCGCGCTTGCTCAATCAGCCCGAGGCGAGAGAAAGAATGACGGTCGAATTTCGCGGCGTGCGCCAGCGGTTGGGGCCGGGTGGAGCCGTGAGGCGGGCCGCCCGGACGGTAGCCGATATGCTGCAAACCGGGCAGCCTGTGCACGCCGCGCCGGCACTCGCGGCTGTTTGACCGAATTATTTTGGATGCGGTGCAACCAGGCTGTGACGGTTCGAGTCTAACCAAGAGCGGGGGCGAGTGAGATTTGATTCGCGACAGGTCCGAACAGTCCAGCAACCCCCTCGCTGGCAGCTTGTCGTCTTTCACTCGTCCCTGGTTTTTTCGCTCCACCATGCAACCGAGTGATCAAGAAGCGAGCCTCAAGTGTGCGCTTCAGCCGCGGCGCCGCCGCAGGTTGCTCGCGGTTCTGTTGCCGGCTCTGGCGGTGTTGTGGTGTGGGGCCGGGAGTTTTGCCGCGCCTCAGACCGGCACTTCGGCAGCAACCAGCGCAAAATTCACCGTAACACACTACGTCATCAAGGCGACTCTCACGCCTTCAACACACACCCTTGAGGCCTCCGCCCGCGTTGATTTTACGCCGGACGCCGACCTTGTTGGCCTGTCCCTGGAGCTGGCAAGCTCCCTCCACGTTCAAAGCGTGACGGACGTAGCCGGGCACGACGTGACTTTTCGTCAGGAAGGCCCTTCGCTGGTGCTGGCCTTCACGCCAGCGGTTCCGGCCGCTAAACCGAGCTCCGTCACTGTGAACTATAGCGGCGCTCTAGCTTCCGCCGAGGGCAGCCCGGTGGAAGACCTTAAACTGGCCTACGTGGGCCCGGAGGGATCTTATCTTCTCTATCCCGGGTGTTGGTTTCCGGTAAACGAAGGCGCTGCCAACCGCTTTAGTGCTGCGCTCGCCATCACTGTGCCTGCAGACGAGGTTGTGGTCGCTTCTGGCGCTCCTTTCGCGCCCGTTCGAAGCGCAGACTCAGTGACTTACAGCTTTGATTACAAGGCTTCGTCTTTCCCCGGCACGGTGATTGCCGGTAAGTATGACATCGTGCCGGCCACTGCGGTGGGAGCGAACATCACCCTGTATCTCAAGTCGGGACACGAGAAGCTGGCGCAAACTTATGGGGATGCGGCTGGCAGAATAATGACCTATTTCACAGACAAGTTCGGACCCCTGCCGGATTCGCACCTCGCTCTGGTGGAGATTGCCGATGACACGGTGGGAGGCTACTCGGCTCCGGGCATTGTGGCGTTGGCCTCGCGCGGTTTCTCGACTCCGGTGAATGACAAGCTGTTGGCGCACGAAATCTCTCATCAGTGGTGGCGTTGCGTCGTGAGCCCGGCCACAGGTGACGACGCCTTCCTGGATGAGGGTCTGGCGACGTATTCCTCAGCCTTGTGGGTGGAGGAGTCCGCCGGGGAATCAGCGTTCGAAGACACGATGCACGACGTCGAAATCCAATCGCTCAGTCACGAAGAGGTGTCTCCTATCGCGCAGGCCTCGCACCTGCACGAATTCACGCCGGAGTACCAGTCCATCGTGTTTGACAAGGGTGCTATGGTGTTTCACATGCTGCGCTGGGTTATCGGCGACGCCGCCTTCTTCGACACGCTGCACGCCATGGCCACGCAGTACGCCTTCAAGAGTATCACCACGGCCGAATTCCAGAAGCTCGCGGAGAAGGCCAGCAAGCAGCAGCTCACATTTTTCTTTGCCCAATGGGTTGATTCC
>JASHYZ010000636.1 GCA_030042795.1 Terriglobia bacterium
CCTTCGCGTTCGAGGTGCGCCAAGAAGCGATAAGCCGTGCTTTTGTTGATCCCGGCTTCTGTGCTGATGGTCTTAAGGTCAAGCCCGAAGGGATGGCTTTGCAAGAGATCAAAAATTCTCAGAACCTTGCGCAAAACACCGTCGGGAGCTGATTTTGACTCGCGCATCTCTGGAACCCATCAGCCCGCTAGCATAACGCTTCGCGATGTGAAATACAAATTTCAGTAGTCAAAACAAGGCAATCGGCGACTACCTATTTGAATTACGCTGCCTTCGTTGAGTCAAATTAGCAGGCGGAGGCTGCTTCCTTTAAGTGAATCCATCTACTCAGCATTTTACCCTTTGAAATACGTATTTGCATATTAAAGTTTTTTCTTGACATGTCATCTCACCACGTGATATTTGACACAGACACTCATACTACCGGTGTCGGTGGACCGGCATTAGCGAGGTGCTGATATGAAGCGCTCGACAAGACTGTTTTCTTTCTTTGGCAAAGGTTCGCTGCTCGTCGTGCTCGTTGCTGCATTCAGCTTGTTTTTGGCGGTCCCCGCAATTTGGGCGCAGCGCTCGGCAGCGGCTATCAACGGTACCATTCGTGAGTCGACGGGTGGTGTCGTCCCGCAGGCGAGCCTGGTCTTGACGAACACGGTGACCAACGTCACGCAATCCGCCGCCACCAATGACACGGGCGATTACGTTATCCTCGACATCCTTCCGGGCGCTTACACCTTGAAGGCTTCCAAGGCGGGATTTCAGACCGTTACCCAGGGGCCATTCACTCTTGAAGTCAATCAGACCACCACGTTCGACTTCATCCTGCCGGTGGGCGCCACGTCGCAAAGCGTTACGGTGCAGGCCACGGCTGCAGCCATTGAGACTTCGACGGCGGAATTAGGTTCGGTGGTGGGTCAAAACATGGTCAACGACCTGCCTCTGAATGGGAGAAACTTCACCCAATTGCTGGAGCTTACCCCTGGCGTTAGCCCCATCAGCACCGCGCAGAATAGCGGAGGATGGGGTGGACAGCCGCTCGGTAGCTTTACCTTCCCTTCGGTCAACGGCCAATCCAATCGCAGCAATCTTTTCCTGATGGATGGAATTAACAACCAGGGTTCGTTTGAGAGCACTTACAATATTGCTCCCCAGATCGATGATATCGAAGAGTTCAAGGTGCAGTCCCACAATGATGAAGCCCAGTTTGGCGCAGCGCTAGGGGGAATTGTTAACCTGGTGACCAAAAGCGGGACCAATGCCTTCCACGGCGATGGCTTTGACTTCCTCCGCAACCGCGTGCTTGACGCCCGGGGCTTCTTCCTGCCGCCCACCCAGCCGAAGCAAGCATTCGTGCAGAACCAGTTCGGCGGAACCATCGGCGGTCCTGTCTACATCCCTCACGTTTACGACGGCAGGAACCGGACGTTCTTCTACGGCTCGTACGAGGGCTACCGCAACCACACCGCCTCGTCGGAATTGACGCGCGTGCCGACCCCGTCGGAACTGTCAGGAGACCTGAGTGATTTCACCGACGCGAATGGAAACCTCATCCCAATCTACAACCCTTTCAGCACCACGCCAGACCCCAACCACCCCGGCTATTCCATCTTGACCCCGTTCCAGGGGAACATCATTCCCCAGAACTTGATCAGCCCGGCGGCGCTGGCCTACGCAAAATCCTGGCCCGCGCCCGTCAACACCGGCTTTCCTCAATATAACGCGCTTGACACCGAGCCTACCATCACGCGACAGGACGAAGTGAGCATGAGGTTCGACGAGACGTTAACGAGCCACGACAACCTTTTTGTCCGTTGGACTGGCCTGGACCAGCCCGTGACCGGTCCCAACGGTTTCGCGGGATATAATTACGGCGTGTTTTTCCACACCGATAACCTGGCCACCATGTGGACTCACACCTTTGGCGGCAGCGCGGTTTTGGATTTGGAATTAGGGCGCAACATCGCCAATTACATTAATCCGTCCTACTACACCAACCTTCCCGCGAGCTTCAACTCAAGTGTAGGCTTCGCCAGCGACTTTGCGGGAGATTTCATTGGCGGGGCGAGCGTGGTGCCGAGCATCGGCATCCCGGATTTTGCCAGCGGAGGGACGGGTGTCAGCAATACCACCATGTCTGACATGTGGGAGTTCAAAGGTGATTTCTCCAAACTCGTCGGGCGCCACACGCTCAAGATGGGAGCGGACTTCACGAGCAACAATGCTGATGCTCTCTATGAGAGCGCCAACGTGGGATTCGCCAATAGCGAAACCTCGTGTACTTTCTGCTACGGTGTTACAAACCCAGGCGGCATCGGGTTTGCCTCGTTCCTGCTCGATGTGCCGGACAACGCCGGCCGACGCGATGTGCACGAGACTGAGCACGGCGGGTGGGTGGATGGCTTCTACTTCCAGGACTCGTGGAAGGCTACGGATAGGCTCACTGTGAATTTAGGCTTGCGATATGACGTTACCCTCATGCCCATCTATGGAAACAACAAGGAGAATACTGACACGACGGGCGACGTGGACTTCAATAACGGCACCTACGTTCTCCAGAAGATGGTGCCGGCCTGTAACGCTCCCAGCGTGGTAGCGCCGTGCATTCCGGGCGGGACCTTGCCGGACCATGTGGTGATTACCCCTCATTCGAATCACGCGCTATACAACAACACCTATGATAATTGGCAGCCGCGCGTAGGCATCGCCTACCGGTTGCGCCCGACTCTGGTAATCCATGCCTCCTACGGGCGATTCTTTGATAACTGGGCGGCGGACACGCAGACGGCGCAGAACACCGAAGGCTCCTGGCCGCAGCTCGGGCAACTTCTGGTGAACAACTTGAACCATAATGAGGTGCCCACTGTCGCCCTTGAGAACCCGTTTGCGGGCGCTTCGACGGCCGGAGTGCCGGCGCCCAGTCCCTTCTTGAGCAGCGGGTTTGTCGAGTGGTATATGAATCCCCTGCAAAAGAACCCCTATTCTGACCAGTGGACGTTCGGGTTCGAGAAGCAACTGGGCACCAACACCACGATCACGGCGAACTATGTGGGCTCCCAGAGCCGGCGGTTGGATGTCGGTGGCAATTGGAACGTGGCCGAGACCCCGGGGCCTGGCCCCATTGACACACACCAGGCAAATGGAGCTACCTGGACGCCCGACCCGCGCCAGCCCTACCCCTACATCCCTCCCACTTATTATGATCGGGACACCGGATATGCGAATTACAATGCGTTCCAGTTCTCCCTGGATCATAAGACTTCGAAGGGTTTCTCGTACCTTCTGTCCTATACGTATTCCAAGACCATGAACACGGGGACTGACGGATGGTATGGCGCTGACGGCGGAGCTCCTCAAACGCCTTACGACCTGAGCGGAGATTATTCAGTGGCTGGCTTCGACCTGACCCATATCCTTTCCTACAGTTGGGTTTATGAATTGCCGTTCGGTAATGGCCAGCACTGGAGCTCGAACAGCAGGGTGTTGAATGACGTGGCCGGTGGCTGGCGGTTCAACGGGATCTTTTTCACTTCCAGCGGGCAGCCGTTCAATGTGTCCTCCAGCGGAGATATCGCCAACACGGGTAATATCGTTCAGCGCGATAACAGGCTGCAGGGTGTTCCAGCCTTCTTGAATAAGGGGCAGGCATCACCGGGTGGAATGTATTGGCTAAACCCGGCGGCATTCGTCAATCCCCCTATTTATACTTATGGAACGGAAGGGCGAAATGATCTTCGGATGGACTGGCCGCGGAATTTTGACCTCTCTCTGTTCCGGACATTCCGCATTACGGAAAGCAAAGACTTGGAGTTTCGTGCCGAGATGTTTAACGCTTTCAACACTCCAAGGTTCGGACAACCCGACTCAACGGTGGGCGACCAGTACTTCGGCCAAGTCAGTTCTCAGGCCAACCAGCCTCGTATCGTCCAGCTCGCCTTGAAGTTTTATTTCTAGACCTCTAGACTCTTAAGTCTGGAGGGCGTACGAAGAAGAACCTTGCGGCTACTTTTCGACGGGGGGTGCGGCAGGATTTCAGCATCGGTGGCCGCGCCTCCCAACTTCTCCGGTATACGTTCCCGGGTTTAGCAGAGTATGGAAAAACTCGCCCAACCTGTCATTCCGAGGCTTTGACCTTGCTCAGCCTCCCTGAGCGAAGCCGAAGGGAGGAGCCGAAGACGACGAGGAATCTCGTACTCCCTCGTGTTTCTGCGAAACAAATGCAGGGATTCTTCGCTGTCGCTCTCTCGAAAACCGCCTCTCGCTGTCATTCCCGCGAAGGCGGGAATCCAGCCCTGGACCCCCGCCTACGCGGGGGTGACAGAGTGGAGGCTTTTCATCACCTTCGGTGGGCCGCAGGCCCATGGGGCGCTCAGAATGACAGGCCTTCGGCGGGTGTCCGGCTTACGACGCTCTGCATAGTCCTGCTTTCGTTCTCGGGGCCGGCCTTCTGCCAGGCAAGCCCCATTGCAACGGGAACAGACTTCGGGGAGTCCTGTGTGCAAGCAGCCAAGGCTTCACCCCGCACGAAAGTCCTTCTCGAGGCGCTTGCGAGCCATCCCACCGCCAACGGATATGATTCGCTGGGCGTGCAGTTAGCCCAAAGTAAGGAGTTTGACTGCGCCAACGCCGCCTTTGACGCCGCCTTGCGTTTGGACCCGGGCTCCTGGGATGCGCGATATAACAAAGGTTTGGCGTTACTCTCCAATCGAAAGTACGCGCAGGCGGTCGAGGAGTTGAAGGTCTCGGTGAATGCGAAACCAAGCTCCTTCAGCGCGCACAATGCTCTTGGACTTGCCTATCGTTCACTTGGACAGCTTCCCTTGGCCACGGATGAGTTCGAGGAGGCCCTAAAGCTGAACTCGGGCTTCGCCGACGCCTCCCTTAACCTCGCGGACATCGCTCTTGAGGAGAAGCGCTACACAGCGGCGCTTTACTATGTACAGCAGGCGCTTGAGAAAACTCCACCCCCTCAGTTCGCAGAGCGGCTCGAGCAGGACGAGGCAGTCGCCTATTTCCAGAACCAGGAATACGAAAAGGCCGCTGGAGTCTTTGCGAAGCTGGCAGCCGCCCACCCGGACTCGGCGCAGTTGCATTTCAACCTTGCCAACTGCTATGCCCATTACGGGGAGTACGCTAAAGCAGCCGCGGAATACAAAGAGGTTCTCAGTCTCGATTCGAAAAATGACACTGCCCGCCTTTCGCTGGCGAAGGCGGACCTCAACCTGAATCAAGTCAAGGACAGCCTGCCCTATTTGCGTGAGTACATTCAGAATCGGCCACAAGATCCGGAAGGATATGCGCTCGAGGGACGGGCGTATCGCATCCTGGGCCAATATGCGGACGCTGTGACGGTTCTCCGGCATGCGGTGACTATGAATCCGGCGGGCTACGAGGCCCATTATGATCTGGGCTTTTCCCTGGCTCGCCTCGGCCAGACCGAAGAAGGCATCGAGCAACTCCGCGAGGCCGCCAGGCTCAATCCCAGCGCCTCGGAGCCTGCTTACGAGCTCGGCCGGTTACTGGCGAACCACGAGGGCACCCAGGCCAGCCAAAGTGAGTTTCAGAAATTTCAGCAAGTCAAGGAAGAAGGCCAGCGCAACTTTCGCGCCGATACCATGAATGAGCAGGGTAACAAGGCGATGCGCGAGGGCAGATGGCGCGACGCGGTGGGGTACTACAAGGAGGCGCTGCAACTCAATCCCAACGACCCTCCCTACTACTACAACCTGTCGCTGGCCTATTCCAAGACCGGAGACCGCGCTGGTGAAGAGGAGGAGTTGGCCAAGGCGGTGCAGCTTGACCCCAAATTGGCCAAGGCCCACAACCAGCTCGGTTTGCGTTACATGGAAGACGGAAGGACGGCCGACGCTGACAGGGAACTACGGGAGGCCCTGGCGGCCGACCTTCACTTCGCGGAGGCCGAAAGTAACCTTGCGGTGCTTGATGCCCGCCAAGGCAAGGATCAGGAAGCTGAGACGCTCCTGCGGAAGGCCCAGGAAGACGATCCCCAATATGTGCAGGCGTTCTTTAACCTTGGGCTGATATTCGCCAGCCGGGGAAGGTGGCAAGAGGCCAAGCCCGAATTGGAGCACGCCCTCCAGCTCTCGCCCGATAATCCTGCCATTTACGAGGTTCTGGGGAAGACTGAGGATAAGCTGGGCCACGGGAAGGAAGCGGTGGAAATTTTCCGCAAAGTGGTACGCCTCCAGCCAACCTCGTCCGAGGCCCACGTCAATCTGGGGATTGCTCTTGCCGATGGTTACGACCTGCCAGGCGCCTTGGAAGAGTTTTCGGAAGCGGTGCGCCTGGACCCTAACTCAGCGATTGCTCACTGCAACAAGGGGCGAGCGCTCTACGATACGGGCAAACCCACCGAGGCTAAGGTTGAACTCGAAAAAGCTTGCTCCCTCGACCCGAACTATCCCGAAGCCCTTTACCTTCTGGCCCAGGCGGAACGGCGGCTCGGCGACGTGCAAAAGTCCACCGACCTCTTACAGCGTGTGGTAAAGCTGACCCCCGGAAATGCCGATGCGCAAGCGCAACTCGGTCAGAACTTGCTGCGCCTGGGCAAGACGGATGACGCCATCGAACACCTGCGGATGGCAGTGAGCGCTGACCCCGATAACACCCAGGCGCTTTACAACCTGGCTGAGGTATTGGCCAAGTCGGGAAAGCCCGACG
>JASHYZ010000637.1 GCA_030042795.1 Terriglobia bacterium
CAAGCGGTCGTCAGCATCATAGGTCTTTCGGGCGGTGGCGAGCCGTTTCAAACGGTCCCCAAAAGCGCGCTGCGCTTGGCTCGGGGTCAGACGATCCGTTTGGTTAAGGAGCGGCAAGCCGCCGCGGTCGGCGCAGAACTGGTTGTAAGCATCCAGAAACTCGTTCCATCCGGGGTTTGCGGTGGAAACCGGGTCAATGGTCATCACATTACTGTCATAGGAATAGGAGAGCAACGAGCCTTTGTCCTGGAGCACGCGATAGCCCACCGTCAGCATGTTGGAACGATACCCCTTCTGCCGATAGTAGTCCTTCGAAAACTGGAAATATTCGGCCAGAACCTCCGGGTATTTGTCTTCAGGAAATGCGTAGAAGCTGAAAGTGTAACGGCGGTTGTCGCTCACATCGGGATAGCGGATCATCTGGTCGGCTGCCACCGTGTTGTCGCTCTGAATGAGGTGTGTAAGCTTCAGGCGCCATAGCGCGCAGAAACCGTCGATCATTCCATAACGTATCGTGGGGTCCGTAATATCGGCAGTCACGTGATGGCAGAACGCCGGACCCGCTGAACCCCAGAGATAGTTGCGCAAGGGCCAGATCACACGATTCGGGCCGCCCGGCGCGCCTGGATTGTAATGGCGAAACTCGACGGTGATCAGATCCTCGAAGGGAAACATATAGAACATCAGAGATTCGTTGCTGGACTTGAGCTCTGGCAATTTCTGTGCGAATTCCTGCAGGCCGTAGGTTTCGTGGTGGACCGCCAAAGGCGTCATGGGTCGTACTTGAAAGGTGACCTCGGTGACGATCCCGAACAGACCATAGCTTGCCCGTGCGAGCTGCAGGAGCTCGGGTTGGCTCTCGTCAATCTCTAGGAGTTCTCCGGATGGCAGTACCATCTTCATTTTGACGACGTAGGAGCCGACTTGGCCATACTCGCCAGGCATCGAAGCGTCCTTCGTGCCGGTGCAGGCCGCGCTCCCGGCTGACAGATTGCCGATCTCGGTATTCACGTAATGTTGTAGTTGCTTTTGCTCGAGCGCTTTGGCGACATCGATATAGAGCGCCCCGGCCTCGACGGTGACCGTATCGCCCGTATAGCTCAAGATGCGGTTCATCGGCGCCATCTGAACAACGGTTCCTCCGTCGGCCACGGCGCAGCGCGTGGTGGAATGGCCGGAGCCGACCGCTCTCACCGGGGAGGGATAGTTCGCCTGGTCCTTCAGAACGGCGGCGATCTCCTCTGCCGAGTGAGCTTCGACCACTACGCGCGGATGCGAAACCACGTCCCCGAACCAGTTTGTTACCGTTAGGTCTGGCATAAGCGGCTCTCCCTTCTGGCAATCTCGCGGCCCGGGCCGGAATTCATGGGGTCGCGCCACGCCCAACCACGGCGCCGTACCTCTCAGAAGCTCATCGTGAGTCTGCGTTATCTGACTTTGATCGTGCGGCTTCCCTCGTTGAGCTGAGAAACCACCAGAACAGTACCACAAAAATCAGATCGCCGGTCACCGGTATCAGAAAGAACCTCGGCGCCTGGCCTGGGCGCGCCACCATGCTGCCAATGAAGATCGCCGAAAAAGCGAGCTTCCCGATGATGCCCAGAACGACGATGTTCTTATTGGCGTAAGGATTTCGATAGACCATGTAGTAGCCGATTCCAAACGTTACAAACAAGGCGATCCAGGAGTAGTAGTAAAGGAAAGGTTCGGGAAGCGGCAACCCTGCGCGTGAAAAGATCCAAGGTGTTGCGATGACGATGAACGCACCCCCAAGGACGTTCCACAGCGCGCCGACCAGGAACATTTGCTTAAAGAAACGGTCACCCATGACGTTAGCTCCGTCCCATGCAGCGGGCAGCGGCAAACCTGATCAAAGCGTTCACAGGCTAAGGTACTCACCGTAGCCCGTGCCGCTGATGGACTTGCCCTTGAAGCTCCCGCTAAACGAAAAGTTGTAATAAATCATGTTTGAGCTTACGCGCGGAGGCGGCCATTCCCGCCTCCCGGTATATTCGAGTAAACCGTGGTCAGTCACCCCGCTCACTTTCCATTCGCGGTGAAAAGTCACCGAGCGCCCGTCGCGACCGATGGCCGCTTTCTCGCTGCCCGCCTCCGGGTATTCGATGGTGACCCGCTTAATCGTGACATAATCACCGTTCAAGTAAAGGCCGCCCAAGTTTCTGAAATCAATTCCAAAGCCGCGCGCCAGCATGAAGCCACCGTGCAAGTCGTGGTCTCCGAGAAACAACTCGTACTGGTAGCGAATGGCCTTAAATGACGGAACAAGCGCTTCGATGATCCGCACGGGATACCAGAGAGTATCGAAGTTAAATGGTTTTCGAGCGTACCCGTGCTCGAAAGCCCCCCTTCCCTCGATAGCGTAAGTTTGCGGCTCGTTAGTTTCAGCTCCGGGTTCTCGCGGGAAAGCCCCCCGGCCATAAGTGATACTGCCGCTGAAGTCACCGAAAGCGGCAAAATAGGTAAATATCCCGGGGATGTCAGCCCACCAAATGATGTCTTTCATCGTGCACTGAAGTGAGAGCTTTATCTCTGCGTCTGGGTTAACGAAGTCAAACCGGTAGCGTGGCCAGGCGCCCTCGACTCTTCCGTACGGCCGCATCGCATCCAGTTGGTTGCCGTTCGCTCTGTCACTCGTCACGTCCAACACGTTCCGATGAATGCCGAGAGCTGTCCGCTTAGGCAAATAGCGGTGCGAGAGGAAATTTAACTTCTCGAGACCGTCCGGTGTGGAGACCTCCGTGGGTGTCAGTACCAGATGTTCGATGGCATGGAAGGCTGAAAGCCCGGGTGGCAGCTTACTGTAGTCGTCCACCCCGTCCAGACCGTAGAGGCCAGTCATGATGCTGGCACGCACCATTTTCAGCGGCAGACGAATGTCATCAGGGACCATGAAGAAATACCAGCCGTCCCAACCGGGCCAACGCAGCGAAGGATCAGGCTCTCCGGAGGACGGCGCCAGGTATGCCGGCAGTTCGTTCTTGGCATCGAGAGAGGTCCTGCTGTTGGCTGTGGCGCCGTCACACCTCAAGCCACGCAGCACCGGAACCAGAATCCCGACGGTAAGGGCTGTCGCCAACGCGACAGCAATGAGCAACAAAGCGATGGCGATAAGATAAAGGGCGATCACGGCCAGCCTAGGAACCTCGCAAGAGGCTTCCAACAAGGGAGCTTGTTAGCTCTTTAGCAGGTAGGGTTGGCCCTTGTGGCCGCCCATTTCAAGGCAGTGCTGTCACTTGGGCGGCCACAAGGGCCAACCCTACCTCAAATTGACCCACTACCCCGCTGTATCAAGAGAGCTGCCTTGTCGCCACAGTCTTAACCCGAACCCTGCCAGCCCGGCGATCCACACAATCATCGTAAAAATGAACATACCCAAGAAAGTGTGATCCTGGTAGAAGTAAGGTCGAATTCCCTGTTCCCATTGAGTGTGATTGCCTAGGTGAAATGTTCGTGAAGTCTGCCCGAATACCCAAATCAAAGCGTAGAGGCCCACAGCGAGATACACCACACGGTTCGTCCACAAGCGTCGTCTGAC
>JASHYZ010000638.1 GCA_030042795.1 Terriglobia bacterium
CCTTGCGCCACCTCGATCGTCTGCCCCGCGCCCTCCACCTTCAGCGCCCCTTCCTTCGAGGTCACCGTCACCAGCCCGTTCAGCATCGCCACTTCGCCCAGCGTCTTGTACCCCGTCGCCGCCTTCACTTCGTACTCCCCGGCTTTCACCGCCACACTCAATCGGCTATCCGACTGGTACATCGATACATCGCCGCGCCCCAACAATACCTCCACTCCGTTTGATTCTCTCAGGAACGAAGCTTCCGTCTCCCGCCCGAAAGCCATCCGGCTTCCATTCTCCAGCGCGATCACCGCGGCCCCATCCTTCACCTGCAGGCTGTCCCCGCTGAAAATCACCGAATTCGGCACCAGGGCTTGCCCGCCTACCGTGGCGTTCAGGCTCCCCGCGACCGAGCCGATTACTGCTGAACCAGCAAAAACCGGAGCTGCCGCCACGAGCGCAGCTAACACGAGCATGGTTATCCTGAGCCTAATATTCATCTCTGTCACTCTCCTTAAGTGATTAGACTTACCCATAGACCTTTCATTCCTAAGATGCTGCCGATCAGCGAAACAAAGCAAGATTCTATGACGCCCTTCTTACCGTCGTCAACCTCTTTTTTTTGACTGGCTACCGATATGTTAAGAATTTTGTTAGACGGGCTATCCCTCCGACTCAAACCAACTCACTGCCTCCCGACAGGAGGAGTGTATAGCGGTAAGCCTTGAAGTCCGCCCTTGCGAGCCTCGTGGACCTCCCACCAAAGAACCACAACCTCGCAGAATAATCCGGGTTAGAATGCCTTCGGCGCGCATCCAGCCAAGATGATGAGGAATCCCGCTCTTAGCATCGTCATTCCCGTACACAACGAAGAGGGAAACGTAGAGCCGCTGCTCGAAGAGTTGCGGCGCAAGCTGGGCGATTTCCCAGGCGGTATCGAGTTGGTGATTGTGGACGACGGCAGCACTGACCAGACACTGGCGTGCTTGCAGCTTGCCGCTCAACAGGACGCACGCATTAGAGTGGCTCACTTCAGACGCAATCTAGGCCAGACGGCGGCTATGGCAGCGGGATTCCACCTGGCGCGCGGCAGGGCCGTGGTGACGCTGGATGGTGATCTGCAGAATGATCCCGCGGACGTACCCGGGCTCGTCACCCTGCTGAAAGATTGGGACGTCGTCTGCGGCGTGCGCACTAAACGCCGAGATAGGTGGCTGAAGCGGATTTCGTCACGGATCGCTAACGGATTCCGGAACTGGGCCACCGGTGACAACATCGTGGATACGGGCTGCACACTCAAGGCCTATCGCCGCGAGTGGCTGGACCGGCTGGAACTCTATCACGGCATGCACCGCTTCTTGCCGACTCTGCTGAAGATGCACGGCGCCCGGGTAACGCAGGTGCCGGTCCGCCACCGCCCCCGAATGGCGGGCAAAACCCATTACGGCACCTGGCGCCGGCTCGTGAAGGGACTGGACGACGTCTGGGCTGTCCGCTGGATGCAACGCAACCACATCGACTACCGGTCCGTACTCGAAGGCACCGAGGGACCGGTGTTAGAGGACGAGTCTCAGAAGGAAGCATAGCGCTCTCTGTTGCCGTTCGCGTCCCCGCCGAGTTGGCGACTGCCTGACCGCAGTTAGCGCCCCAGAGGGATCTTTGGGAGCTGATAGGAAAGGGTGAGACTCACGATGCTGTTATTGAAACCATTGAGGCTAGCACCAAAAGGGACTACTCCCGTGGAGTACTGACGGGTGAAGGTGTAACTGAGGCGCGCGTCGAGTTCCTCGGTCAGCGGGTGATCCAAGCCGCCCGTAGCGCTGATGCTGTCGATCTTGCCGGTACCGAGGCCGTAATTTAGGGTTCTGCTTTCGCTACCCGTGGCACTCCAACTGGCACTCCACCGCCGGATCAGGCGGCGGTTTACGCCAACCGTCGCGTAGGTACTGGTGACCGTTGTGAGCAACCCTCCACCATCCGAGATGGCGCGCCCACCGGAAAGCTGGAAAGTACTTTTTTCGGTGGATTTTGCAAGCGACCCACCGACTGCCCACGACCAGAGGCCTGGAGTCTTAGTAGTCGCCGGTACCGACCCCGCCGATTGGCCAGCTACAAGTTGATGAGGTGGAAGATATTGCGGTCCGCCAAAGACTTGTAAGGACACGCTAGGGGTAGCCTTCCACGCCATGGACAACATAGCCGAATGAGTGACGGTATGTGACGGGTACCCCACTGGCAGATTGCCCAGGTACTGCAGAGCCTCAAACGTATACAGTGTTCCGAACGTGGTGTGGTCACTCAACCGGTATGAATACTGCATGCCGCTCGAATATTCGACGGTGTCAAGCAGCGATTCGACGCCAGACGGCTGGTTTGAAATGGTGCGCTTGCTATATCCACCGAAGAAGGAAAGGGACGTTCGCGAACTGCGACGATACGTTAAATCAGCGCGAGAGTTGTTGCTCCGTTGCGCGGCCAATGGCGAATAAATGTTGGTGTTCAACGCTGTCGGGCCCCCGAGCCCGGGTACGACGGGTTGGCCCAGCCCGGTCTGGAAAGTTCCTGTCTGGTCGCTGAATGCGTCTCTCACTTGAAATGACCAGTGAGCACCGAGAGCGAACGTCGCGTCCGCATTGAGTGTCTGGTTGACCCGATCGTACTGCGTCAGGTGCTGGTAAAACTGGAAATAAGGCTGATAGTCAATCGAAATGTTAGCGGCGCCGTGTTGTTCAATAAACGCAAAACGGGGGCCCAGTCCAAGCAGTTGATCTCCCAATTGTGAATTGTTGGTCCGAAGGACGTTGCTGTTATACGAGGCTACGGTATTGAAGCTTACAAGCAGCACGTTCGACGGTCCCGTCGTTCCCGCATAGGTCGGTATGGGCTGTACGCCGTTACCATACGGTGTGGGACCGCCCGAAAGGCCGCCCAGTTGCGCGTACAAGGCTGCTGGCATGAGGAAAGCAACAACTGTAAGAGCGGGGTTTCGCATCAGCGGTTACTTACGGCACTACGACGGTGTCGCCGCTCTGGAGCTCAATGTTCTCATCCAGGTTTTTGCCCTTGATGACCGACTTATAGTTGAACGGCAGCATCTTCTGAGAGCCATCGGGCATTCGGCGGAGGACGTAGATCTTGCTCGTCTTCGCAAAATCCTGGAATCCGCCCGCCAGAGCAATGGCATCGAGCACCGCGGTGGGTTTGGTGAGATCAAAAGAACCTGGCTTCAAGACCTTTCCGACGATGTTGAAGCTCCGGCTTTTGACTTCCTGTATAACCACATTGACTTGCGGGTTCTCGATGTAATCCTTCAGTTTCTGTGTGATGACATCCTGGAGCTTTGAGGCGGTCAGCCCACTCGCTTGCAGTTCGCCGACGAGGGGTAAAGATATCTTGCCGTCCGGGCGCACGGGTAGGGTTCTGGTGATATCCGGCTCCTTCCAAACGCTGATGTCCAATACGTCCGAGGGACCGATGACGTACTCGGGTGATCTGGCATGGGGGCGGTCAACTTCCGTGTTGGGCGTTACGCCCTGCTGAGCCGCTCTCCCAATTCCCGAAACTGGCTGAGCGGCCAAAGGATGGCCCCAAGCCGCGCCGGAGGCCAGCGCCACGGTCACGAGAATCCGTGCGAAGAAAGCGGCACGATGGAAAGTCACCGTAAATCGTCCTTTCGCTCCCCCCAATTCTGTATTCTCTTGAGGGCTTTACTTAACGAGTCAATATATACCAGAGTTTACCTGGTGTATACGGCCCAACCCTGAAGCGGAGCGGCAGATAGCGCCATCACTGCGAGCGCCAACGCGAAGTCTGGTTTATGTATCGGCGTTTAGTCAGGGCATGCCGCCATAGGCGTAGTGCTTCCTCATAAGGCAACACCTAGCGTAGTGTCCACGACGCCGAGAAAAATCGATTGTAGCTGCGCTACCCGTTACTGCGTACCGATGCTCGCGGAGGCGCTGGAGAGCGCGTCACCCGTGTCCCTGTCGCTGCTGACACTCGGTTCCGATTGGAGCTGGCTGGCGACATAGAGGACCAACTCCACGCGGCTAGAAACGCCAAGTTTATCAAAGATTCGAAACATGTAGTTCTTCACCGTGTGTTCGCTGAGGTTCAGTTGGGCCGCAGTTTCGCGGTTTGTGAGTCCTTCGGCCACGCACTCTACCACGGCCATCTCCCGCTTAGTCAATAGAGGAACACCCGTGCTGTTGACTACGCGCAACGGTTGCGGTTCACGCAACGCCGCCAGCACGTAAGCCAGCTCCTGTGAATTGGCCCAGATCTGGCCGGCATACACGCAAGCGATACACTTCGGAAGGTCCTTCACTGACCGGGCCCGGCAGAATACGCCGTGACAACCGGCACGAAAGGCTTGCACCACGGAGTCGCGGTCCGGGATGTCTAACAGCATCACCACCCTGGTTTCAGTGGATTTGGCCTGGACTTCCTGGGCCAGCTTCAAGCCTCGTCCCGGTTCGCCTTCGAAATCGGCGCTGATCAGCGCCACATCCGGGGGTTGATCGGCCAGCATGGCAACCACGTCTGCAGCTCGATTTGCAGCCCGCACCGTGCCGAAGCGGTGCGAGCGGCGCAGCGCTTCGGCCAGCAATTGCGCTCCCATCGGATGATTGTCCGCAATGAGTACGCGGATGGAACGGTCTCTCTCCTCAACGAAGTCAGAGTTTCTCATTCGTCCCCCTTCAGAACGAATTTATTTAGGTGAATTGACTCTAAGCAATGTCTCTACAGGAGTGCCTGCTGCGACACGCAACGGCCTTAGGTGACTACCTGTCTCAAGGCTCTATTGAGTCTCCTCACTTTCGCATCCCAAGAGAGTAGGGGTCAATAGCCCGAAAGTGCCAGTAACTTCGCCGGGCATACCCGAGCGCTTTACACCACTTGTCTCTAAAGCGCTGAGAATCCAACCCAACGATTCTCTAAACCCTGCGGACAATCCACAGGCTCTCGAGGCATGGATAGTTCCTCCTGACAGCCCAAAGAATTAACCATCTATGCAGCGTCGCTGGGCTATCATCGTCCAGGGGATCGCAGCAGCGTGGATCAATTTCGCCAGGCTTGAAGACCGACACCAATCGGTCGGTCTTCGCCTCCAAGGAGGTTCTCATGAGAAGTTCACTTCGCATAAACGTTGGCTCCCAGTATGTTCCTCGCTACCGTCAGATCTCCTCCACAGTTCCTCTCCGAGTTCTTAGGGCCCCAAAACCGGAGATACTGCCCAGACTCCTGCTTATTGTCTTGCCGTTAACACTCGCAGGGCAGGCGGCCCGAGCCACAGACGTGACGACGTTTCACAACGACGTCGAGCGGACGGGGCAGAACCTGCAAGAAACTATTCTGACGACCGCCAACGTCAACTCGTCCACCTTTGGCAAGTTCTTCACAGTTTCTCTGGATGGCGTGATTGACGCACAGCCCTTGTACCTGTCTGCTGTAACCATTCCCGGCCAGGGGACGCACAACGTCCTCTAT
>JASHYZ010000639.1 GCA_030042795.1 Terriglobia bacterium
TTGTAGTATAGCCTACATGTCTAACCATACGACGAAAGGGCAGGCCTTCAGGCCTGCCGTTCGAGGGCGTTCGTGGTTTTTCTCGGGGCCTCGCGCCGCACGCAGCTCGTCGTCACAAGCTGCGTGCGGCGCGAGCTAAAAGGCTGTGGAAGCCGTTCATCCGGCACGGCTGAAGCCGTGCCCTTATGGGCTGCACCATGCGTCACGATTTATTGCGCTCTGTATAGATTACGTACCCAAGTGAGGTTTGGCTCTCGTCGCGCTTCACCCATCGGTAGGCGGCGACGGAGTTCTTCCAGAAGTACTGTTCCGCAACGGCGCGACCTTTGGCCGCAAAGTACTCGCGGACGACGCTGAGTACCTCCGCATAGGAGCCCCAGTGATCCGAGTTGGGCCAGTCGCTGCCGTAGATCAGGTGCTGTGGCCCAAAGACGTTCCAGAGCTCATCCAGGCAGTCGCGGTAAAAACCCAGTCCTTGAGGGACGCGGCCATTGACGCGGCGCAGAACCTCGGAGACCTTGACGTAGACCTGGGGCCGCTTGCCCAGTTCTAGCAAGTTGGCATCGAGTTCGCGGCGAACCTTGGGGTCGGCGGGAGGATCGAGTTGCGGTAGATGATCGATCACCACACGCAGACTGGGGACGTGGTCCGTGACGCGAACGATAGCGGCAATCAACGGCGGGTCAGGATTCGCGGTATCGAGCGTCAAGCCGGCATCCGCAAGAGCGCGAAGGCCGGAAACGAAGCTGGGGTTCGAAACTTGCTCGCCGAGATTGCGGCCCCAAAGGTTGCCATACCGGATGCCGAGGAAAAGAGGGTTGCGGTGAAAGCGCTCGAGCTGCTTGGGGAATTCGGGTTTGTCGGGCTCAAGGTCTCCCACCGTGCCCACGAGAATCGGGTCCTTCGCTGCCACATCCAGGACCCATTGGTTGTCTTCCAACCAGGGACTGCATTCAAGTTCGATCGCGCCCACAACGTTCAATCCGGCCGTCAGCTTACGGTAGCGGTCGGGCAGCGCCGGCTTGAACAAGACCGCGTCATTCTTCTCCGGCCAAGGCACGCCTTGAGGCCGCGTGGGATCGAAGAGGTGGATGTGTGTGTCGATGATCGGTATGTTCGCTGTTTGCGTATCCATCGCCAAGCCAGCCATCGCTGCCGTCACCCCCAGGAATGTTCGCCGATTCACGCTATTAATCTATCATCGCTGCGGGTAGCACAGCCACTCTTGGCTTGTGCAATCAAAACAATAAGCAGCACAGCGAGGAGTTGCTGTGCCACCTAAACCAACCCGAGCGTCCACCCCCACTCGCATCGAAGGTCTCCGTCGCCTTTGAATCGTGAGACAATATCGGGCGCTGGTTGAGGTATGCTTGAGGTCGGTTGGTACGCGAGGAGGCGTGAATGTCCGAGATTTCGAGAAGAGGATTTCTTGAGAACGTGACGAAAGGCGCGTTGGCGGCAGGAATTCTCTCCGCGGGCGCCGCGGAACTTCGCGGCAATCCGCTGGACCTGCCGATTGGATGTCAAACGTGGCCGGTGAGGAAAATGATCGCTCAGGACTTTCCCGGAACGATCAAGCAGCTTGCCGGGATCGGCTTTCAGAGCGTCGAGCTGTGTTCTCCGGTTGGTTATGCTGACTCGGGATTCGCCGGGCTCACCAAGTATAGCGGCGCCGAGCTGCGGAAGATCTTGGGCGACGCCGGCGTGACGTGCGTGAGCTCGCATTTCAACATCGACGAACTGAGAAAAGACCAGGCCGGAAGAATCGCTTGGGCCAAGGACGTAGGATTGACCCAAATGATGGTGCCCAGTCTCGACGGGCCGCGGCGCCCGACGATGGACGACGTGAAGCGGGCAGCCGACGAGTACAACAAAATGGGCGAAAAGGCGGCCGACGCCGGCATCCAGCAGGGCCTTCACAACGAGGACTTCGAGCTGACCACCGTCGATGGCAAACGGACTTACGACATCCTGTTCGAGCTGCTTGATCCGAAGCTGGTGAAGTTTCAGTTCCAGGTCTCCACCATCAGCCGTGGCTACGACGCGGCCCACTACTTTACCAAGTACCCGGGCCGATTCATCTCAATGCACGCGCAAGGGTGGGATGCCAAGACTCGAAAGATTACCGCGGTCGGCGAAGGTACGCTGGATTGGAAGAAAATCTTTACGGCTGCGAAAACCGGCGGCATCAAGAACTATTTCGTCGAAATGGACTTGCCGTTAATGAAGGCCAGCGTTCCCTACCTTCGAAGCTTGCAGGTGTGACGCAGGGCGGTCCGGCAGGCGATGCCGCTCGGTTGCCGGGCCTACACGAGGTTACGGAGAGATCTCGATGTCAAAACAAACTGAGTCACGCACTGTGAGCCGCCGCTCTTTTCTGGCGGCCACCGGAGGCGCACTTGCCTCCGCTCCCAACGTGGCGGCATTGGCCAGCGCGACCTTCTCGAATCGCGTGCCTGCCGAACCGCAGGACACAAAGACGAAGATCCCAATCGGAGTTTTCGACCCCATCTTTTACCATCTCTCTCTCGACGCGATGTTGGAGAAGATGACGGCGCTCGGCCTGGAGGCCATCGAGGTTGCCGTCGCCGGCTACCCTTCTACTCCGCACTGTCCCGTCGCAGACATATTGGCGGATCCGGCCAAAGCTCGTGCGTGGCAGAAGAAATTTGAAGACCGCAATATTCGCATCGGAGCGTTCAGCGCCCACGGCAATCCTCTGCACCCGAATCGAGAAGTGGCACGCCGTGATGACGAAGCCTTTCGCCGCGCGATTCTGATGGCAGAACGGTTGGACGTGCCCGTGGTCGTCGGCTTCTCCGGCTGCCCGGGCGACTCGGACACATCGCAGCATCCCAATTGGGTCACCTATCGCTGGCCCGACGATTACCAGGAAGTTGTGGAATGGCAATGGAAGGAAAAGGTGATTCCTTACTGGAAACAGATGGCAACTTTCGCGCGCCAGCATAGCGTTCACAGGCTGGCCTTCGAGATGCATCCCGGGTTCGTGGTTTATAATCCCTGGACGCTGCTTCGGCTGCGCGAGGCGGTCGGCGAAGAGATCGGCGCCAACAACGACCTCAGCCATCTTTTCTGGCAAGGATGCGATCCCGTTGAAGTTATTCGTCTGCTGGGAAAGGAAGGCGCGCTCTTCCATGCCCACATGAAGGATACGGTGATCTTGCAGGAGAACGTGGCGAAATTCGGCATCTTGAACTTTGTGCCCGGCTCCGAGGATTTCCGCAAAGGGTCCATGACGTTTCGGGCCGTCGGCTACGGGCACGGCGCCCAAGTCTGGAAAGACATCGTGCGGACGTACATGGATGTGGGTTACCGAGGCATCCTGAGTATTGAGAACGAAGACCCGATCCTAAACGGCGAGGATGGCGTGGAACGGGCCGCGTATGTCCTCAAGAACGTGCGCGCAGAACTGCTGAGCGAGAACGCCTAGTTCGCGCACTTGCAAGAACAAAGCGCGGCGTGTACATCAGGACGTCGCCGCCCAACACGAGCTCGGCGAGCCAATCAATTCCAGCGGCATCGGACGCCGGCGAACCGGCCTCGTGACGTTAAAGGAGAATCCTTGATGCGCAGATGGATGTTGATTCTGCTGACGCTGGCTCTTGCCTTGCCAGCGGCGGCGCAAGAGCCGACCGCAACACTCTTGGGCGACCTGACTCGGCCGCACGACTATGTGCTGAAGCGGTCCTCCAGCTACGATCGCACAGGCGGCAACGAGGATTATCGCGAGCTCGAGCCCGGCGGCACGCTGATGCTGCTGGACGCCGATGGTCCCGGCGAGATAACGCACGTCTGGATGACCATCGCCAGTCCGGAGAGGTTTCATCTGAAGAAGCTGGTCCTGCGAATGTACTGGGACGACGAGTCAAACCCCAGCGTCGAAACTCCCGTCGGTGACTTCTTCGGGCTCGGTCTCGGCGACTATTTCCTGTACCAATCCGCACCGCTCGCTGTGGGCGCTGACAAAGCCTTGAATTCCTTCTTTCCCATGCCGTTTCAAAAGCACGCGCGAATCACGGTGACGAATGAAGGCAAAGACAAAGTGGACGCCTACTACTTCAACATCGATTACCGCGCTTACTCACATCCGCTCGCGGCCGACACGCTCTACTTTCACGCGCAGTATCGCCAGTGCTCACCTTGTATGGCGATTCAGAGCAACGGCAAGAACCTGACCGGCGAGGACAACTACGTCTGGCTTGAAGCGCAGGGCCGCGGCCATTTTGCGGGCGTCACGATGTCCGTTCTCGAGAATGCCGACGGATGGTGGGGCGAAGGCGATGATATGTTTTTTGTAGACGGCGAGAAGCTACCCTCGATTAACGGTACCGGAACCGAGGATTATTTCCTCGGAGCCTGGGACTTCGGCGGAAAGCCGTTCGCTTACCCATTATTCGGCGCGCCGCAAGTCGGACCGGAGCGAGCCGGATCGCGCTGGAGCGTCTACCGATTCCATCTGGACTCGCCCATCACGTTTACGAAGTCGCTGCGCGCCACCATCGAGCATGGTCATGCGAACGATCGCGCGGACAACTACTTCTCCGTTGCTTACTGGTATCAAACTGAACCTCACGCGGCATTTCCAAGTCTGCCATCCGTTGAGGAACGGTTGCCGACGCTGCATCCGGCTGGGCACTAAGGCTATCTGAAATTGGAAATTTGAGATTCCAAAACCTGAGCCGGGTTTCAAACACAAACCGGCTAAGACTTGAACAGCGAGTCGAACTTCTTCTTGGCGTCATCTGCATCACTCGTTGTGCCGCGACCTCGCTCGCCGGTTCCGAGCGGCGCGCCCCGACGGCTCATCGGACTTGGTGAAAAATAGTCACAATAGTTGGCTGCTTCCTTGTCGCGCACCCATTCGGCCTGGGTTTCGGCGCATTGGTTATGTTGGGCGGGATCGTAGTGGCGGCAGTTGCGGCAGGAATGCAGATCGCAGTCGCACTGCGGGCAAGCGTCGCGCGTGCTCACCCGCGAGCCAGAGGCTAGATCAATAGCGTATCCGCACTTCCAACAAGTCAAGGCGGTTACCGGTTTTCGGTGGTCGGTCACCGAGAACCGGCAACCGACCACCCGTGTTTACTGCGCTCGGGCTTCGTCGTCCTCGAAGTCGGCAGCGAGACCCGCAGCGCCAGCCGGCAGGCCCGGTTCCACGGCCTCACCGATCTCGACTTCCACCTCGGGTGGCGCGGGTGGCTCAGCCTCGGTGAGCAGCCGGAAGTTCCGGTACATTTCGAGCCCGGTGCCGGCCGGGATGAGCCGGCCCATAATCACGTTCTCCTTCAGGCCGCGCAGGTGGTCCACCATGCCCCGGATCGAGGCTTCGGTGAGCACGCGCGTGGTCTCCTGGAAGGAGGCGGCGGAGATGAAGGAGTCGGTAGAAAGCGACGCCTTGGTGATGCCCAGCAGCAACGGCCGGCCCGTACCCGGCTTGCCGCCTCCCTTCTGGGCGCGCTCGTTCTCCTCCCGGAAGCGGAACTTGTCCACCTGCTCGTCGAGGAGGAACTCGGTGTCGCCCACCTCTTCCACCCTCACCCAGCGCATCATCTGCCGTGAGATCACCTCGATATGCTTATCATTGATGTTGACGCCCTGCAGACGGTAGACCTCCTGGATTTCGTCGACGAGGTATTTTTGCAGTTCCTTCTCGCCGAGCACGGCCAGGATGTCATGCGGGTTGCGGGGCCCGTCCATCAAGGGCTCACCCGCCTTCACGCGCTCGCCCTCCTGCACGGAGACGTGAACGCCGCGCGGCAGCAAGTACTCCTTGGGTTCGCCCTTATCGGGCACCACAACGATCTTGCGTTGGCCCTTGGAGACTTCGCCGTACTTCACCACACCGTCCACTTCGGTAATAACAGCGGTTTCGTGCGGCCGGCGCGCTTCGAAAAGCTCGACCACGCGCGGCAGACCACCGGTGATGTCCTTGGTCTTGGTGGTTTCGCGCGGAATCTTCGCCAGCACGTCGCCCGGGCTCACCTCATCCCCATCCTGCACCATGAGGTGCGCGCGCGACGGCATGAGGTACTTCTTTGAGCCCTTCTTTTCACTGCGGATCACCAGTTGCGGCTGCAGCTTCTCGTCCGGCGAGTCGGTGACAACCAACCGGGAGAGACCCGTGACTTCGTCCACTTCCTCGCGCAAGGTTATACCCTGCTCGAGGTCCTTGAAGGTGGCGGTGCCGCCGACTTCCGTCAGAATTGAGAACGTGTAAGGATCCCACTCAACGATCACATCGCCCAGTTTCACCTGAGCGCCGTCCTCCATGCGCACACGCGCGCCGTACACCACGGTATAGCGCTCGCGCTCACGGCCCTTCTCGTCCACGATGGCCACCGCGCCGTTGCGGTTCATCACCACGTAGTGACCCTCGCGGTCCTTCACGGTCTGGAGGCTGACGTACTTCAGGAAGCCGTTGTTACGCGCTTCGAGGGCAGATTGCTCACTCACCCGGCTGGCCGTTCCGCCAATGTGGAACGTCCGCATGGTGAGCTGGGTTCCCGGTTCGCCGATGGACTGCGCCGCGATCACGCCCACAGCCTCGCCGATCTCCACCATGCGTCCGGTGGCAAGATTACGTCCGTAGCAACGAATGCAAACGCCGCGCCGCGATTCGCAGGTGAGCACGGAGCGGATCTTGACGCGCTCGATGCCGGCCGCCTGTATGGCCGCGGCCAGGTCTTCGTCGATTTCCTGATTCACATCTACAATCAGGTTGCCTTCGTAGTCCTTCACCTGCTCGAGCGAAACGCGGCCCACAATGCGGTCGCGCAGAGGCTCCACCACCTCGCCGGCTTCCACGATGGGCTCCACGAAAATGCCGTCGAGCGTGCCGCAATCAAACTCCGAGATGATCACGTCCTGCGCCACGTCCACGAGACGCCGGGTGAGATAGCCCGAATCGGCCGTCTTGAGAGCCGTATCCGCCAACCCTTTGCGGGCGCCGTGGGTGGAGATGAAGTACTGCAACACGTTGAGGCCTTCGCGGAAGTTGGCCGTAATCGGAGTTTCAATAATTTCGCCTGAAGGCTTGGCCATCAGTCCGCGCATACCGGAAAGCTGGCGAATCTGCTGCTTCGATCCGCGAGCGCCGGAATCGGCCATGACGTAAATCGGGTTCAACGAACCCGACTTGTCCTCATGCTCCATGGCCTGGAACATTTCGTCGGCCACGCGGTCTGTCACGTTCGACCAGATGGAAATCACCTTGTTGTAGCGCTCGCCATGGGTGATGGCGCCGTCCTGGTACTGTTTTTCCACTTCGATCACTTCATGTTCGGCGTCCTTCACCAGGTTGGCTTTGCTGGAGGGCACCAGCAGGTCATCAATGCCGATGGAAATGCCGGCCTTGGTGGCATAGAGGAAGCCCAGGGCCTTGATTTCGTCCAGCAGCTTCACCGTGGTCTCGAGCCCGAAGCGCAGGTAGCAGTAGTTGCAGAGAATGCCCAAGCCTTTCTTGCGCAGCAGGCCGTTCACGAACGGCATTTCTTTGGGAAGGTGGTCGTTGAAAATCACCCGACCCACCGTGGTTTCGATGAACTGATTCTGCAGCGTGATGGGCTCGGTGTGCAGAATATCCTGGTCATCGTAAGCCGTGGTGAGGTCCACAACGCGCCCGGTGTAACGTAACCGGATGGGCGTTTGCGTCTCTACCTCACCGGCTTCGAGCGCCAGCACCACGTCATCCAGGTTGGCGAAAGGCCGCCCTTCACCGCGCGCGCCCTTTTTGGACTTGGTCAGATAGTAGACGCCCAGCACCACGTCCTGTGTGGGAACGGCCAGCGGCTGGCCGTTTGCGGGCGAAAGGATGTTGTTGGACGCCAGCATCAGCACCGAAGCTTCGATTTGAGCTTCGGGTGAGAGCGGAATGTGAACGGCCATCTGGTCGCCATCAAAGTCGGCGTTGAAGGCCGTGCAGACCAAAGGATGAATCTTAATCGCCTTGCCTTCGACGAGGACCGGCTCAAAAGCCTGGATGCCCAGGCGGTGCAACGTGGGAGCGCGGTTCAGAAGCACCGGATGGTCTTTGATGACCTCCTCGAGGATGTCCCAAACCATCGCTTCCTGGCGCTCCACCATCTCCTTGGCGGCCTTGATGGTGGTGCAAAGTCCAGATTGTTCGAGCTTGTGATAGATGAAGGGCTTGAACAGCTCGAGCGCCATCTTCTTGGGCAGACCGCACTGATGCAATTTCAGTTCGGGGCCCACCACAATCACGGAGCGGCCAGAGTAGTCCACGCGCTTGCCCAGCAGGTTCTGGCGGAAGCGGCCCTGCTTTCCTTTAAGCGTGTCGGAGAGCGACTTCAACGGACGGTTATTCGTGCCGCGCAGCACGCGGCCGCGGCGGCCGTTGTCAAAGAGCGCATCCACGGCTTCCTGTAACATACGCTTCTCATTCCGCACGATCACGTCGGGCGCGTGCAGCTCCATCAGCTTCTTCAACCGGTTGTTGCGGTTGATGACGCGGCGATAAAGATCGTTCAGGTCCGAGGTGGCAAATCGCCCGCCATCGAGGGGAACGAGCGGCCGCAACTCAGGAGGAATCACCGGAATCACATCGAGGATCATCCATTCCGGACGGTTGCCGGACTTGCGGAAGGCCTCGACAACCTTCAGGCGCTTGGCAAACTTGACGCGCTTCTGCTGCGAAGGATCGCTGCGCATCTTTTCGCGCAATTCATCGGCCAGGGCGGCCACATCCACGCGCTTCAGGAGTTCCTTGATGGCTTCCGCCCCCATACCGGCGCGGAACTTGCCCTGAAACTCCTGCCGAAGCTCACGATAACGCTCGTCCGTAAGGAGTTCGCGCTCCTTTAGCGGCGCCTCGCCCGGATCAATCACCACGTACTTTTCGAAATACAGTACCTGCTCGAGTTCGCGCAGAGAGATGTCGAGAAGGTGACCGATGCGGCTCGGAAGGCCCTTGAAGAACCAAACGTGCGAACAGGGTGAAGCCAGTTCGATGTGTCCAAGCCGCTCGCGCCGCACCTTGGAAAGCGTAACTTCCACACCGCACTTATCGCAGATCACGCCGCGGTGCTTCATGCGTTTGTACTTGCCGCACAAGCACTCCCAATCTGTCACCGGGCCGAAGATGCGCGCGCAGAAAAGTCCGTCACGCTCGGGCTTAAAGGTACGGTAATTGATGGTCTCCGGTTTGGTAACTTCCCCGTGGGACCACGACCGGATCTTTTCCGGCGAGGCCAAACTGATCCGAATGCTGTCAAATTCTCCAATTAAGCTGACACGGTCATAAGGGCTGCTACGAAACAAGGTGGACCTCCCTTTGGTGGAGTCTTAAGAAGACGGATTTGGTAAAAACTTGAAACCCTTCGAACACAGTCATTCCCGCTTTCGCGGGAATGACACGTTTTTCAAAAGGCGATCTGCAGTGCGTTCGCACCCTGATTCCAAATCCTGTGAAGCGTAAAGAAAGCTTAGAACCCCCGGCGAAATGCCTGCGCTCCCAAGCACAGATTGAAGAGTTACTTTACAAACTGTAACCCAAGAACAACGTTCTCAGCGGCTCGGCGCAAAAATCTGCAATCGCATGATTCTGTTCTGAAAATTTCGATCCCGCAGCCACTCGTTGGGCGCCTGTGGTGGAGCACCGATTGTGTCCTCTCATTCTTCCAACTACAGGCTAACCACCTTACTTATCAACAACATTCCAGGATAACTTGAGCTAAGTTATTTATTTTCAAACACATTCCAGGGTAGTCTCATTTGTCCCATTTTTCTCATTTCCGGCCCTTTGTTTTCAACGACATTCCAGGGTACGCCCAAAAAAAAATTAAAAAATTAGGGGAAGACTGGTAACCGATCTTCCATGTCTGCCCAAAACACCCTAACAGTTCGTTGAAAAACCTTGCGAAACCGTGTCATTCCGAGCCCGTTCGCTTCTCCGCTGCGAACGGTTCTGAGCGCAGCGAAGGAGCTCAGGGTAAACTTCGCGAGGAATCTCGCTTTGAAACT
>JASHYZ010000058.1 GCA_030042795.1 Terriglobia bacterium
TAGTTGAATCCGATCAGGCGATGATGGAACTTGTCCGTAACGCTAGCCCGCCCGCAGTTCACGTAAGACTGGGCGCGCTCGTAATACTCGAGCTTGCTGGTGATCACGGCGCCGCCCTCGCCGGCGGTCATCAACTTACTCGACTGAAAGCTGAAGCAGCCGAAATCTCCCCAGGCGCCGGCTCCCTTCCCTTTCCATTTGCCGCCGTGCGCGTGGGCGCAATCCTCGATCACCAGCAGCTTGTGCTTGCGAGCGATCTTCCCTATGGCGTCGAGATCGGCGAAGCACATGCCCAGATGTACGGGCAGAATGGCGCTTGTGCGCGGCGTGATAGCGGCTTCGATGCGGCGCGGATCAATGCAGTAGGTGTCCGGGTCAATGTCGACAAACACGGGAACGGCGTTCAGCAGCAGAATGGGCCCGACGGTGCCTTCCCAGGTGTAGGCCGGCACGATCACCTCATCGCCCGGAGCGATCCCAGCCGCCTTGAGCGCCACTTGAATGGCTACCGTGCCGTTGGCCACGGCGAGGCCATAAGCGGCGCCGTGCAGACGGGCGAACTCCTGGGCGAAGCGGTCAGCGTGCAGGTTCGGAAACGGGTAGCCGCCCCAATTGCGGCTGGCCAGCACCTCTCGCAGAGCGCGAGCGTCCTCCCGCGAGTAGACGGGCCAAGCCGGAAACGGCTTGCGCCGGACTGGCTTTCCACCCGTAATTGCAAGCGTTCCCATAGTTCTCCGTGCGCCGACAGTAAGGGAATAGGGAGTGGGCAATAGGGAATCGATTGCGGATCGGATAAGCAATCGGCACTAGCTTTCCTACTTGCTCGCTATTCCCTATTCCCTACTCGCTATTCCCTACTCCGTGGCCGAGCTACGAACTATAACACCTGCCGTGAGTTTAGCGTGAGCGATTGATGCCGCCACATGCCAGGCAACAGCCAGCACCAAAAGCCAATAGGCAAGAGGCAATGGGCAAGAGGCAGTAGGCAAGAGCAGGGCCATCGGCCACTGGCTATTGCCTATTGCCCACCAGCCACCGGCCACCGCCTACTGCCCACTGCCAACTCTCTACTCCCCATTCCCAACTGGCTTCTCCCTATTGGCTCTTGCCTGCCTGGCTCTTGCCTATTGGCTCCTCCCTATTGCCTCTTGCCTGCTGCCTATTGCCTCTTGCCTGCTTTTCTGTGAGGCGCGTCACATCCCCACTGTGACGGTACACGTTGACTTCAGTAGCACCGGCCTTTAGCATTAAATGTTAAATCTGAATTCATGGAGGAAATGAAATGTCAGTCAAAGTTGGCATCAATGGGTTCGGTCGTATCGGTAGAAACGTGTTTCGGGCAGCGCTCGGCCACCCGGAAATTGATATCGTAGCCGTGAACGACATCACGGACCCCAAGACCCTGGCTCACCTGCTGAAGTACGACTCTGTGTTTGGCGCCCTTGATGCCGACGTCGGCCACGGCGAAGATTGCGTGCGGGTGAACGGCAAGAGTGTGCGTGTGTTCAAGGTGAAGGACCCGGCCGAGCTTGACTGGTCATCACTCGGGGTTCAAGTGGTGGTGGAATCCACTGGCCTTTTCACCAAGGCCGAGGACGCCAAGAAGCACCTGAAGGGCTCGGTAAAGAAGGTCATCATCAGTGCTCCAGCGAAGGGCGAGGATATCACTGTGGTGCTGGGCGTGAACGACAAGGCGTACGACCCGGCCAAGCACCACGTGATCTCGAACGCTTCCTGCACCACGAATTGCCTGGCGCCGGCGGCCAAGGTGGTTCACGATAACTTCAAGATCTTGAAGGGCTCAATGACCACGATCCACTCCTACACCAACGATCAGAAGATTCTCGACCTGCCCCACAAGGACCTGCGCCGGGCGCGGGCAGCGGCGCTCTCGATGATTCCCACTACCACGGGCGCAGCCAAGGCAGTAGGACTGGTGCTGCCCGAGCTTAAGGGTAAGCTCGATGGCTATGCCATGCGCGTTCCCACTCCCGACGTCTCGGTAGTCGACTTGGTGGCAGTGACGGAGAAAAATACCACCACCGAAGAAGTGAACGCCGCCTTCAAGAAGGCCGCCGACGGGCACCTCAAGGGAATTCTGCAATATTGCGAGGAAGAATTAGTATCTAAAGATTTTACAGGCAATCAGTATTCCTCCATCGTCGACGCCGGCTTCACCAAAGTGATCGACGGCAATCTGGTGAAAGTGACTGCCTGGTACGATAACGAGTGGGGCTATTCGTGCCGCGTACGAGACCTGATTAACTTTGTGGCGGCGAGGCTGTAAGGATAGTCGGCAGTTGACAGTCAGCAGTTGGCAGCCAGTGGCCGCCCGGAAGAGGTGTGAAGTATGAACCGGATCAACCTCGACATCGATGGTGAGTTGCTTCGCAAGGCCGCGAGGTGACCCGGCTCAAGAGCAAGCGGGAAGTCGTCCACCGGGCGCTCGAACTCCTCGTGAGGACTGGGGAGCGGAAGGGCATATTGCAGTAGATGAATATCAAGCTAGTTCAGGCAATGTCGTTAAGTCCTTGTAGATGATAGTGTCGGTTGCAAGGCAAGCCCGCACGAGACGTTGAAAGAGGTCGCGCTCCATGGTGCGACGATTGAGCCGGTAAGCGAACTCAGCCACATAGCGGGGCAGATGTCGAGGTTCCACTTTATGATGAGTGCCCAGCAGAAAGCGCTTCAGGTTGGAGAGGGTAATGTGGACCCAGGGAAACAGTCGATGGGCGGCCTTGGAGTCTCCGCGAAGGGGAAGGGCCGTGTGCTGAAAACCACGCTGCTCCAGCCCTCGATAACCGGGCCAGCCGTCGCTGAGGAGCCGGCTCCCCGCCTGAGCCTTGTCTTGGACGAACCCTTGCAAGCTGTCCGCCGAGGCGTCGGGCAGGACCGCCAAGGCTGCAAATCCCGGGATCGGTTTCGGGTCTTCTGTGCCCGGTGCGGCGTGCTCCACCGCCACCACCGATTTCGTCAAGGCTCCCCGCCCCTTGCGCTCCATCCCTTCTTCCTTCCCGCCCACATAGCCTTCATCAACTTCAATCAGGCCTTTCAGTTGATAGTGCTGGTCCCGATCCGCCATGGCCTTGCGAATCTTGTGCTGCATCAACCATGCCGTGGGGTAAGAGACCTCGATCTCCTTGCTCAACTGCAGCGCCGAAAGGCCCTTCTTGTCTTGGCTCATGCGGTAGAGGGCCCAGAACCAGCTCCTCAAGGGAACCCGTGTCTTATGGAAGATGGTCCCGGCCGTGATCGAACACTGGTACCCACAGGCCGCGCACTCATGCGAGCGCCGGCTGACGAGGTACCCCCGGCTGCGCCCTCCGCAGCGCGGGCAGGCGAAACCCTGGGGCCAGCGCTGCTCGGCCAGATATTTCTCACATTGCGCCTCGTCTCCAAACTGGAGGCGGAACTCGTTCACCGTCATAATGCGTTTTCTCTTCAAGCGATGGGTAGTGTTCATGGCCCCACTATATCGCCTTTTGTTCGCCTGGTCAAGCTTGATATTCATCTATGCTTATTTTCATAGACCTAACGGCTTTGACAAACCCGGTCCTTTGTTTTCATACACCTAACGGTTTCGTTTCGTAATTTTAACTGCGACTTCTATTAACTTAAAAGTAAATATTGTCATGAACCTTCGCCCGATGCCGTTGACTTAAACTGAGGCTGAGACTCATCTGTGGCATCTTGATTCGTTGGGGGCGCCGCAAACTACGAGCCCGCGGCTTGCGAGCTTTTTCGCTGATCGAGCTTGGGTTCATTCTGGGTTCGTTTTTGGGGTCACTTTGAATTCTCTCCGGCATTTCGTTGCCTGTCATTCCCGCGTAAGCGGGAATCCAGGCTATAAGGCGCATCTCTCCTTCTGTGGATTCCCGCCTTCGCGGGAATGACAGGGGAACCTGCTGAGAGAGACTGACCCACTACCCGTTTTTTGGTACCTTTGTTGATTCCACGGTACTTCTCGGGTTCGTTTCTGCATTTTGGGCATACCCCCGGGGGCAACCGAAATCAGGGTCCGATGGGACCATTTTTTCGGACGGCGTCGGGTATGGTGCATCTTCTGGCTTGAAAGCACGTCGTATCCGAGGCACTGAGTCTCGTCCGGGCTGATGGTCCCCAAACGTCAGGTCGTGCTCACCCTCCCCGCCGCGGGCCGTCTAACGTTGGCTCACAGTCACTATTCATACCAGGCACAAACGGGAAAGTGGGTACCGGCAGGAATCTGAGACGAGATTCTTTCACGCGCATTTTCTTAGGGTTAGCCTATGAATAACGCGGGCCAGCCTGCTGCAGGGAGGGCGCCCTGAGCAAAAGGTGCACACTTGCCCGCAGGGGGGGCGCAGCATTACCACAGCAAAGTCATGGAGAACCCCGCGGGATGTTGGATGGGTTTGGGGCCCGTCTCCGCTTGGCTTGCGCGCTGTTCCCAACCCAGGTATGCTCGCTCGTTCAGATTCGAAAGAGGTGCCGTTTTGAGAAAATGCGCAGAGTTCGGGGCTTCGCTTATTGCTATCGCTGTTTTCCTTCCGCAGTGTCTCTCCCAGACCGCGGCGCACCCTCCCACGCCCGAGGAGTCCATCAGCTTCAAGACAGCCGGCGGCCCAAGGATTTCCCCGGATGGCAAATACGTGGTGTATAGCGTCAGAGAAGCAGATTGGCAGCAGAACGAATACGTCTCGCACCTCTGGCTGGCGGACGTCGCCACCGGCCGTACGTTCCAGTTGACGCGAGGAAACAAGTCGAGCAACGGCGCCGACTGGTCCCCGGACGGGCGCTGGGTGGCGTTTATCACGGAACGCGAAGCCGGAGCGAATCCCGAGCCTCCGTCGAAAGCTGAGCAAGGCGGGAAAGAAGATCAGAAGGAACAGAAGCCTGAGGAAGGCAAGCCGGCCGCACATCAAATCTGGCTGATTTCTCCCGTCGGCGGTGAAGCCTGGCAGCTCACCAAAAGTGAGAAGGACGTGGGCGGCTTTCAGTGGTCCAAGGATGGCCGGTACATTGCCTTCACCGCCGCGGCGCCCGAAACGAAAGCCGCCAAGGACCGGAAAGAGAAGTACAGCGACTACGAAACGTTTGAGAAGGACTACACGCAAGACCAACTCTGGCTGGTGGACGTGGCCTCGGCCGAAAAATCAGAAACCCCGGTGAAGGCCACCGCGCTCACTACCGACGGCAAACTTAATGTGACCGACTTCGCTTGGTCTCCGGACTCCAGCCGAATCATCTTCAGCGCCGGGCCCAACCCGCTCCTGGCGTTCCGCCAGCAGAGTGATCTTTACCTGCTCGATCTCGGGCCCGACGGCGCGGCCCGTGGTGTTCATAAGATCGTGGCGCTCGAAGGGCCGGAGAGGAATCCGGTGTTTTCGCCCGACGGCAAGCAAATCGCCTTTCAGACTGCAC
>JASHYZ010000640.1 GCA_030042795.1 Terriglobia bacterium
GTTCCCACACAGGCTCTGAAAGCCCTGCCCTTTCAGTTGCCAAGCGTGTCACGATATTCGGTGATCGGGTGAGTGAAAAGATTGACTTATTTCCGGGAGAGGACGCCAGGCCTCTGAGCCACCCTCAGCGTGACCTCGCGTCTGCACGAACCGGTTTTCCACAACCTATCCTGCTGAGCCACAAGCCCGAAAAAAACGTTCTTAGTTTTCCCAATTTTCTCCACGAGGGGCGCAAATTGTGAATGAATGAAGAAGGAAGAGAGAAGTCAGAAGCCAGAAGCCAGGAGTCAGGAGGCAGAGGGCTGAAAGCTGACGGCTAAGAGCTGAAAGTCTACTGGCCGATCACCGACAACTGACAACCGACGGACTGATGGACTTTTTGAACCCCAAGCCGCGCCGCCCTGTAACCCCCGAGGCGCAGAAGCGCCAGCGGGCGGGCCAGTACAAGGGTCTGTTACACGCGGCGCAGAAGCACAAAGCGGACAACTCTGCCAATTACGCCAGCAATTTCAGTCACGGCCAGATGGCATTCGACTTCGAGCGCAGCGCCGCGGCTGCCGGTGAGAGCCGCGAAGAGCTGCGCGCTCATCTTAGCCTTCTCGATCGCACGCTGCTGACCTTGTGTGGGTGGTTCAGTCGCGACGCCACCGACCTTCCGCCGTTGCCGCTTCACACAAACACGGCCAGCCCGCGCGCGCCCAAGCTGGTGCGCGCCCTGGCGCTGCTGCTTTGGCGTCCCTTACGCCTCTACCGCAACCAGGAGAACTGGGAGCGACTGGCCATCTGCTATCGCCTGGAGGAAGCGAAGCGCTGGCGGCAGCAGCACGCTGAGCTGACGGTGGAGCGGGTGGACAAATTTCACTGGGACCTGGACGCCGTCCTGGAGAACTACCACTCGCACATTGACAAGCGCCTGAAGCGCATCGAGAAACGCTTTTGGAAAGTGTGGCGGGTGTATCGGGGAATGGTGGGGTTGTTGGGGGCGGTGTTCGACGGCCGGGATTCGGTGTTCGGGTTTCGGGGTTCGAGCCTGCCGGATGAAGACTCGGTACCCGGCGCCAGCGGGGGTGAATCAGGGCCGGAGACGCGGGAATCGGGAGGCCCGAACACCGAACACCGAACGCCGAATCCCGAGTGTCAAGACCCGAACCCCGAGTCCCGCGCTTCTGCCCCCGAGTCCCGAACCTTGCTTCAATTCCGGGGCACGCCGCACTACGAGCAGTTCCATCCTACCTGGCTCGATCGTCTGAACGATCTGTCGCCGGAAGGCATCGCCAATCCCTTTCAATCGCCCAGCCACGCGCTGAAGGCGCAGCAGAAGAGCTCAGAGCCGGCGGCCGTTAAAGATCCGAAGGAGTGGCATGAGCGTCCGCCCAAACCGCGACCGCCCGAAATGGATTTCTCTGACCTGCCCGCCAGCGAGTTCGTCCGCACGCCCTCGGAACGCGAGCTGCGACGCTTGGTGCGCCGGGGCGAGCTGACGGTGCCCGGCAGTTTCGAGGAATTCCTGGCGTTGGTGGAAGAAGCCCTCGGTCAGCGATCAGGGGCCGGAAATCAGGAGTCGGGGACACGGGGTTCGGGATCCGGTGTTCGGGGTTCGGAAGTCCAGGTTGGAGGCCGAGCACCGAACCCCGGTCCTCAGCCCCCGATCCCTAACCCCGCGCTTCACGCCCTGGCCGTGTCCCTCTGGAACCGCATGAACGTGTTCAACGATCGAGTTGCCGAGCTGCGCGATCTGCTGGAGGCTACATTGGTATGGCAGCCCCACCGGTTTCGGCGGCTCTGGCTGAAGGTGCTGCCGGTTGAGTACGCGTACGCTAGCGTGGACTTCTTCCAGCGCACGCACGGCCCGGACCGCGAGGACATTGCCTGGGGCGACGACGAAACGACGCCTCCCTGGCGCGAGGGCAAGCAGCGGCCGGCCGAGGTGCCACGCTCCGAGGGTGAGGAACGCAAGAAACACGCCGGCGAACTTCAGCACGCGCTGCGCATCTGGTTCGTTGCCCTGTGGCGCGCGCTGGTGTCGGTGATGCGCAGCACGCACAAAGTGAAGGTGGCCTTGTACGAATGGGCGGTGAGCCGAGTCGGCATTCGCGACGAGTTTCTGGTGTGGCGGCCGGGTCTCAGCCTGGCTCAACTTGAGACTCGCCAGGACCGGCCGGAATGGGCAGTGCGGGGAGGTGACCGCGACGCGGAAGCCGCTCGTGAAGCTGTCTGATGGACAGATTTTCGAGCCGGACAAGTAGGTGTGAGGTGTCGAGTGTCAGGTGTGAGTTCCTCAGTTCGGAGTTCTTCGGTTCGGAGTTCGGCGTTGGGAGCTGTTGGAGTTCGACCCCAAAGACCAAAGCGCTCGCACCGGGACAGCTCCGAACTGAGAAACTCCGAACTGAACAACTTCTGGCGCCTGATACCTGACACCTGACCCCTGTGGGAAAAATGAGAATTTTTTGCAGCGAACGGGGAAAGAAAATGATGAATGAATTCTGGATTGAATCAATGCGCCGATGAGCGCGGTAGCGCAGACTTGCGCTGCTTGCAGGTCTGCGGCTCTTCGTAATTTCTCGATGAGAACCGCTGGCGTCAAAAAGCGCCGGTTCGCCTTATTGGCCTGCTGATCGCTGACGGCTGAGGGCTTCGTAATGCGTTTTCTTCACAAACTTTCGCTTCGTCTTCGCTCGCTGCTCGGCCGCCGCCGCGTCGAGCAGGAGCTGCGGGAAGAGCTCCGCTTCCACCTGGGGAACCTGATCGAAGAGAAATGCGTAGAAGGGATGAGCGCCGAGGACGCTCGGTACGCCGCTTTGCGAGAGTTGGGCGGGCTTGAGCAGATTAAGGAGGAGTGCCGGGATATGCGAAAAGTGAACTTCATCGAGAATCTTTTCCAGGACATCCGTTACGGCGTGCGCCTATTGCGCAAAGATGCGAGCTTCACGGTGGTAGCCGTCTTGACGCTCGCACTTGGCATCGGGGCCAACACCGCGATTTTCAGCCTCGGAGATGTTTTCATGTTTAGGCCCCTGCCGGTGAAAGATGCGGATCGACTAACGGTAGTGGCTGTGCAATATAGAGCCGACGCCGATCCTGAGCAGCTCTCTTATCCCGATTACCTCGATTACCGCAAGCAGGCCGACGTTTTCACCGACATGACCTTTTATGATCTGGGCTTGGCTGGACTCGGCTATCGAGGACACGCCGACCGCATCATCATGGCTTACGTGCCGAGCAATTTCTTCACCATGCTTGGCATTCGTCCCGTGCTGGGGCGGCTGATTGCTTCCGGAGAAGGCGACGCACCGAAGACAGGTCCCGTGGTAGTGCTCGGTCACAGCTATTGGATGAGCCGCTTCCACGGCGATCCCGGCGTGATCGGCAAAAGCGTCACCTTAGACGGGCAAGCGGTGACGGTGATTGGCGTGGTGCCGGAGGAGTTTCACGGCCCCTACAACGTTGTTGAACTGGACGCCTACGCACCGATCGGATTAGTTGCGAGCACTCGTGACTACAACGGTTTCTTCACCGATCGGCATGACACAGAGTTGCGCGTCCTGGCTACGCTCCGGCCGGGCGTGAGCCCAAAACAGGCCGAGGCTGCGCTGAACGTCATCGCGCAACGGCTGGCGAAAGAGTACCCGCAAGTGGATCAGGGCCAGATGGCGCGTGTGATCCCTGAGCGGCTCGCGCGGCCCGAACCGGCAGTGGAAAATTACATGCCCCTGGTCATGACCATCTTCCTGGTGATGGTGGGTCTGGTTCTGCTCGTGGCCTGCTTCAACGTCGCTAACCTCCTGCTGGCGCGAGCGGCGGCGCGTGAAAGAGAGATGGCCGTTCGGTCGGCCCTGGGCGCCAGCC
>JASHYZ010000641.1 GCA_030042795.1 Terriglobia bacterium
TATTCTTCAGGTTGTGTTGGCGGGCGCCGCGCACGGTAATGCGGTCAATCATGGTAGCCCAACCCGGCAAAGCCGGAACCCAGAAGGTCACAGGTCAAAAGTCGAAAGTCAAAAAAGTCTGTGTGAAAACGCCTGGATTCCCGCTTTCGCGGGAATGACTTCATCCGGAAACAACCTCTAAGTCCAACGAGGCCACCCCCCGCGGAAGCGGGGGTCCACCTCGGACAGACGCCATACACGAGTTCTCACACAGACTCAAAAGCCGGGCGTCATCGAAATCTTTGCTCCGAGGCGGATGCACAATGGCAAGCCGAGGCCGCCCGAAATGTCCAGCCAGAAAATCACGCAATTTACGGAAGGTCCCAAGGAGCTCAGCTTACTCTCGCGACAAAACGCCAAGTTCTCATGCTAAGGAGAGATAGGCGAGGTCGTCAAGCGCGCCTCACATCGGGCCATCGGGTGATTGAGTGATCGTGGTCGGGTGATCGTGGCGAGGACAGACGGTATCCTGTAACCGCCAGAGTTCTAGCGAGGTTACAGACTAGGGCGCTTCAAGCAGCAGAAGATGTTCTCTTAACTCCCCAGCAGCAAGTTCCTTCAGCCCGGAGTCGAAAGTGACTAGAACGCCGCCCCGTTCCAGCGCGTGGCATAGCAGCAATGCGTCCGTCCACTGCCGGTGTCCTGTCAGTCTCCCTGCCATTGGCCTCAGTTCGGGCGCGATCTCCTGATCCAAAGGCCAGTATTCATGTCCAGGGTGGCGGGTGGCCTTGCTTAGCACACCGAGTGCGCTTGCGGCGTTCATTGCGCCTTGAGTGACGGCCGGATTGGTAAGCAGGCGAAGCACCCCGAGTTGTGTGAGTACATTGGTGGCCCAAGCGTGCTGGCCCGTCTTCGCGAACCAGCCGTGCGCGGCGGCGTGGCTTTCGTGACGCGGCCACACCAAAGCTAGCAAGACGTTCACATCCGGCAGATGACGCTTCATTCTTCGTTCAGTAGCTCAGCAACGCGCTCGGTGGTGATCACCGGGAAATCGTCCGGCACCTCCACGACCGGCAGGCCATTGATCTCTCGCACTGCGAGCTGGTAGCGAACTCCGCGACGGACAAGCTCTGATGCCGCTTTACCCAGCGAGAGATGATGACGCTTGGCGTATGACTGAATCGCTTCGATCGCATCATTTTCCAATGATAGTGTGGTTCTCACGTAAGAATGATGCGATACAGACCTTAGCGATGTCAAGCGATATTATGTGATGTTAGAGTCGTGGGTTGTGCGACTTTTGCAGATCGGCTCCGTGCAATAAGGAAGCAGGTGCGTCCTGTATCATAGGAAAGTCGAACGGTCGGAGCCGCTCGGAAAGCCGTCGCATGCGTTGGATTCTTCCCAAGATCGATCCTGAATCAGCCGCCGTCTCGTCGCGGTTGGCGCAAGAGCTTAGCTTGCCACCGCTGGTTGCCACTCTGCTCGTCGCGCGGGGAATCCGGGAGCCCGAAATTGCCGAGCGGTTTCTCTGCCCGCGAATCGGCCACCTTCATGATCCCTTTCTTATGGCAGACATGAGGGCGGCGGTCGCGCGTATCCGCCAGGCGGTGGACCGGCGCGAAAGAATTCTGATCTACGGCGACTACGACGTGGACGGCACCATGGCCGTGGTGGTGCTCCTCACGGCGCTAAAGGTGCTTGGAGCCGTCGTGGACGTGCATATTCCTCATCGGCTCACCGATGGCTATGGCATGCGCGCCGACGTTATCGAACGCGCTGCCTCTGAGGGCGCCAAGCTGGTGATAAGCGTAGACACGGGAGTGCGCGAGTACGAGGCCATCGGACGCGCGCACGAGCTTGGCCTCGACTGCATCGTCACGGACCACCACCTCACCGGAGACCATCTACCGCCTGCCTGCGCCATCCTCAATCCGCATCGCCCGGATTGCCCGTACCCGGACAAGAATCTTTCCGGTGTGGGCGTCGCTTTCAAGCTGGCGCAGGCGCTGCTCGGAATGCCTGGCGCAGAGGGCTCCACGCGGCTGGTCGAGTCTTACCTCAAGGTGGTCGCGCTTGGCACCATCGCCGATGTTGTGCCGCTCGTAGGGGAAAACCGGGTGATTGCGCACTTTGGCTTGGCCGGGCTTCGGCGGCCCGCGGGAGCCGGTCTGCGGGCGCTGCTCGAGGCCTCTGGGCTTGTGCCGGGATGTGTGGTGACAGCCGGCCATGTCGGTTTCCGTTTGGCTCCACGATTGAACGCGGCCGGGCGTATGGAGAGCGCACGCGACGTCGTCAACCTTTTCACCGCTACGGAGCCTGCGCTGGCTGCAGAAATCGCGGGACGTCTTGATCGGCTAAATCAGGAGCGGCAGCAGGTGGAAGAGAGCATGCTCGGTGAGATCACTGAACGTATCGAAGGGAGTTCGGAGTACCGGGAACGGCATTCGCTGGTGTTCGCGGGTGAAGGCTGGCACCGGGGCGTCATCGGGATCGTGGCGCAACGCCTGGCCGAGCGTTATCACCGGCCCGCGCTGGTGATCGGCGTCGAGGATGGTGAGGGAATGGGTTCGGGCCGGTCGATTCCGGGATTCCATCTGCTTGAGGCGTTGCGCTCTACAGGCGATGTTTTCCAGCGATATGGCGGTCACGCGCAGGCCGCCGGGTTCACGCTGACCGCCGGCAGGATTCCCGAGCTTGAGGCCCGATTCGAGAGCTACGCCTGCGCAAAGCTCAG
>JASHYZ010000642.1 GCA_030042795.1 Terriglobia bacterium
CGCGGCAAGCCGCCCGGCAACGTGTAACTCGCGCCGTGCGCGAAGCGCAACAAAGCACGAGGCGGAAAGCTGCCCGCGCGCCCCACCGTATTCAGATAGGCGTCAAACGCGACCTTGCCGAGCGCCAGCACGGCGCGCACTCGCTTCAGCAGCGCAAGTTCGCTCTCAAACCATTGGCGGCAGCGGCGGAGCTCATCCGGATGCGGCTTGTTGCCGGGCGGCGCGCAACGCAGGGCTGCTGTGATGTAACAGCCGCGCAGCGCCAGTCCGTCGTTGCGATGGCGCGAAACCGGCTGGTTGGCCCATCCTGATTCGAAAAGCGCGCGGTAGAGGAAGTCACCTGAGCGGTCGCCGGTGAACATACGCCCGGTGCGATTGCCGCCGTGCGCGGCGGGCGCAAGCCCCACCAGCAGAAGCTCCGCTTCGGGATCGCCGAAGCTCGGCAGCGGCTTTCCCCAGTATTCCCAGTCACGGTACATGCGCCGCTTCTGCTGCGCAATTTGACGGCAGTAATGGATCAGGCGCGGGCACGCCGTGCACGCCACAACGCGGCGCTGCAGGGAGTCGATCTCGTGCTTGGGGCTAGAGCCGGGAGGTGGAAGGTGCGTTTCAGGCGTGACATCTGCGGCTTCGGCAGCACGACGACGCGCCATGGATCACTTCGCCGGCTGCCCGGCCAGCTCCATGACCAGCTTCCACTGCGCGTCGTTCACCGGCATCACTGAGAGGCGGGACATGCGAACCAGTGCGAAGTCCTTGAAGGCTGATTGCTGTTTGATTTCGTTGAGAGAGACGGGTCGCGGCAGCGGCTTGCCTGCCTTCAGGTCTACCACCACAAGGCGCGGGTCTTTCTGCTTGGGGTCGGGATACGCGTCGCTGGAGATTTCCGCCGTGCCTACAATCGCACGCTCGTCTCCGGTGTGATAGATCAGCGCCTGGTCACCGCGGTGAGCGGATCGAAGGTGCTTGAGGGCAAGGTTGTTCGAAACGCCGTCCCAACGCGTCTGGCCATCACGCTCGAGGTCGGCGAAGGAGTAAGTTCCGGGTTCAGTCTTCAGCAGCCACTTCACGCTCAAAGCCTTTTCGGGTGTTCGTGGGCTAGCTAATGGCCTATCAATGTTGCCTAGTCCAGGGCGCGAGAAGCTGTGAAACATTTGGGTTTGTCATAGTGAGCCCGTTCGCTCTTCCGCTGCGAAGGAGCTCAGGGTAAACTCCGTGAAGCACCCCTGTATTTCCTTGAAAAAAACAAATGCCGAGATCCTTCGCTTCGCTCGGGATGACACGCCACCGTGATTTTTTCACACCTTCTGACGCCGTGGCTAAGTTATATCGCTCCTTCGGAGCTAAAATATGACGCGAACTTTGCATAAACAAGCGTCATTATTAGCGGCCTTCCAGACGCTGACAAATTCGATCGCCAACTTCTGCAACTCAGCACTAGGACGCGCTCCCGCCCGGCCGCTGCTGCAGCACGTTGGTGGCGTTGGGGAAGAATCCCTTGGGCGTGCTGATGTAGCCAGCGACCGTGTCCTTATTCAGCTTGTTCACCACCATCTCAAGCGTGCTGGGCGCGCCCTGCATGTAGAAGAACACGGGCGAGTCCAAGGCTTGGTCCTTGCGCACAATGCGCTTGTCGTCAAAGAAGAGGTCGACCGTATAGAGGTTTTTCTTGGTGTTCACCTTCTCCAAGCGGGCCTGAACGCTGCCCACTCGCTGTTGCTTGCCGCGCGTCAGGCTGAACTCGAAGTAATCACGGTCCGTCTTGTGGGCCAGCGCCACCAGCTCGTCATGAGTGCGGGCGATGGCGCCGGAAAGCTCGCCTTTGGCGCCGGTCAGGGCATCATTGGTGTCACCGATCCTCTTGTTGATGTCGCTGACGTTTTTCGTAAGGTCGCTCGAAACTCCGCTGATCTTCGCATTGGCGTCAGCCTGGACCTGATTCAATTGGTCAGTGCCGGCCTTCTGGGCGATGGCCTGATTCAATTGATCCACGGCAGCCTTTTGCTGCTGCTGTATATTGGCTGCCAGGGTGCGCGCCCGGCCCAACTCCTGTTCCGTCATACCCAGCTTTTCGCTCGTTACCTGAAACTGCGCCTTCAACTGCGCGTAACGGTCGTCGCCCAAATCCATTCGCCGCGTGAGCGAGGTAAGCTGGTCGCCTTGCTGGATGGTCGCCTGCTGCACGGTGCCCTTCAGCGCCAGCACGAGGTAGAGATTCACTCCAGCCAGCGCCGCCAGGAGGGCGACCAGAACGATAAGAAATGTGTTTCGCGCCGGCGGAGCCGTCACCAGGGGCGCGTAACCGGGTGTAGGAGCCGGGGCATACGCGGTAGGCTGGCTGGGCGGAGCCTGCATGTAGCTCGGGGGTGGCGCCGGGGCGTAATTTGGCGCCGGAGCGTATCCACCGGGCGCAGACGGCGCGTAGCTCGTGGCCGGCGGCTGAGCATAGCCGCCGGTGGGTGGGGCCGGGGGGTAGCCGCCCGGCGCAGGCTGAGCCGATACATTAGCAGGCGCGGGCTCTGGAGCGTGCGGGCTGGCCGGGGGATCATTCAAGCCGAAAACGGCGTTTGCGGCGTTTCGTTGCTGATCTGCCATCAATCCTCCATCGGTCGACGCCTTTGAGCGTCTCTTTATGTCTCGCGCTTAGCTGAATGGAGCGCTGGGGGTTCAGTACCGCCACTACTATGCGTTATTACGTTAGCCCCCTGCCCAACAGGTGCGCACATCCTCAGATGCCAAAAGCGGTGAAAAGGTTTAGCAAGCCAGCGCGGTCGATCGAGGCGCACTGCAGTGTCTGAAGCCGTACGTCAGAGCAAGAGTTAGTGTCCATGTCTCAGAAGTTCGCAGCGGAAGAGCGAACGGGCTCAGCATGACAGACCCGAATTTTTCACAGCTTCTCAGCCGCGGATCGGAATCCGCCTCCCTCTCCCGTCCGCGAGAAACGACGGGTACCGCCGGCGGGGTGGGGGCTTTCCGACCTAGGGCTCGCGCCCTGGGCTAAAATATCTCGCCTCTTCGGGGCTTGCGAACGAGAATTCCCTTCCGTAGGTTCCGCTGCGCTTCACCTACGGCTGTCCACGGTGTTGCCCTCCGGGCAACCAAAGAGACACGTCACGGCACTCCCCGTCAGGTTTAACTATCTTATTTTTCAACTACATTCCAGGTTATTTGGACTAAGTTGCCTATTTTCATAGACATTCCAGGGTAGTCTCATTTGTCCCATTTTTCTCAATTTCGGTCCTTTATTATCAATAACATTCCAGGATACCCCAAAAATTTTTCAAAAAAATTTTCCGTTGCGGGAACCACCTAACATTTCTCCTCGCGCAAAAGATACGCCCACCCCAGAGAGCAGCGAGAACACGGAGAAGACCTCTGAAGTCTGCTTTGGGTTACGGCCAGAGCCTGCGCCGTGTTCAAAGGCTCTTTAGCGCGCGGAGACTCAACTTCGCCTTGACCGCGCCTGGGTGATCCTGGAAAACCGCCTACGCCAGCGCTAAATTCAGGTTCTCGATGGCCTCGTCGATCTCGGCCGTGTTCTTGAAACCGATCGTGACGGAATCCACGCCCGCCGTCCTGAAGGCGAACTTCAGCGACGCCTGGCGATCTTCACGATTGGTAAACGCGCCCTCTCCCACGAGTTTCATGCTGATCACGCCCATGTCATCTCTGCGCACTTGGTGAACGTGTTCCACCACCTCGCTCACATTTCCGAGTCCGGAGGTGTTGTAGTCCTCCGCGTCCATCCGCACGCC
>JASHYZ010000643.1 GCA_030042795.1 Terriglobia bacterium
CGCGACGATTGCTTAGCCATCAGGGCTACGCGCTCATGGTCGGCTTGATTTTGGTGCTGGGTGGCATTGTGCTGTGTTCCGTCGCCGGCGGCCGGCGGGAGCGTGACGCGAGCACTACGAAGCAGCGCGACGGATCACAATTTGGGCTGGGTCTCGCGCTTTGCATCGCGTCGGGCGTGTTCTCCCCCATGCTGAACTTCAGCTTCGTGTTTGGCAAGGAGCTGCAAGAGTTAACCTTGAAATCCGGCGCGCGGCCCCAGATGGCGTCAAATTTGGTCTGGGCATTGGCGCTGGGCGCGGGTTTTCTGGCGAACGCCGGATATTGCTTGTACCTGCTTCGCAAGAACCGGACGTGGGGATTGTTCGGTCACGCAAGCGCGCCCTCCGCCTACTGGCTGGGTAGTTTCCTCATGGGATTTCTCTGGTTCGCGGGCATCGTTGTCTACGGCGTGGGCGCGGCCGGTCTCGGCGCGCTGGGCGGCGTCATCGGCTGGCCGCTATTCATGGCGATGATCATCATCACCGCGAATATTTGGGGAGCCCTCGCCGGCGAATGGAAGGGATCGCCTTGGGCTACCCACGCCTACTCGTGGGGCGGAATTGCCTTGTTGTTGTTGGCTATCGGCATCATTTCAAGAGGAAGCCCGTCGTGATTCACGCCGGAGTTAAATACTTTAGAGTTTCGTCCATCAGTTGCGCGGTGCCCGTGAAGGGATCGGCGAGTCGCGTTTCAAACTCCATCGAGAAGTAACCCTGGTATCCGCTCGCCTTGGCGATGCCAAACATCTTCGCCAAGTCCACCTTGTAGACCTCGCCGCTCTTGCCCACCACGGCGTCCTTCACGTGACACATGCTGTAAGCGTGCTGGAACATGCTCGTGACGCCTCTCTCGTTAAAATCTGCATCGCCTCCCTGCAAGGAATTGCCGAAATCCGGCAAGGCGCGGAGGTAGGGATTACTCACCTTCTCGATGAGATTCACAATCAGAAACGGATCTTCATTCACGGCGCTGTCATTTTCCAAGAGAACCAGAATGTTTTTCGCCGCGCCGTAATCAGCGAGCTTAGCGAGGGTTTGCGCGCCCAGGCTGACGTCTGGTTTCACGTCGTGGCTGCCGGCAAGGTGCTGGCGGACGCTGGGCGAGCCAACCACGACGGCGATGTCGATCCAGCGCTTGCCGTAATCAAGCGCCTCTTGCCGCTTTGCCGGGTCAGGGTCCCAGAACTTGCGGCCCGAAAGGCCCAGATCAACCATATGCGAGCCGGCGGACGCGACCGCCCTCCGGAAAGACTCAAGGTAAGAGGGATCCGTTGAGGCAAAGTGATCGGCCAAAGGATTGATATTGTGAATGCCGAACTTCGTGACGATCATTTGCGCGAAGTCCTTCAGGTCCATCCCGGGTTGCTTCGGATCACGATCGCGATTCGTAGGGCTCTCAATCAGCTTACGGAAAGGGTAAGACGTGACCGCCAGCCGGTCACGAGGATCGGTGGGAAACGTAAGGTGAGGTTCTTGAGGTGAGGCTCCCATCGCAATCGTCGCAGGACCGAACGCAAGTGCGAGGAGAGGAGGAACGCGACTTAAGAACTCCCGGCGAGACGGTTGATTCATAGGTTACACCTCACACAGATTGTGACGAGAGCCTGCAGAGCGCCTTCAAACTTCGCCCCGGCGAAATCGCTCCACCAAATGATCGCAAGCCCGGCAAGCCAAAGCCATCATGGTGAGGGTGGGGTTGTGGCATGAAGCCGAGACGAATGATCCCCCATCCATGACAAAGAGATTAGCCACGTCGTGGGTTTGCAGGAAAGGATTCAGCACAGACTTGCGCGGGTCAGTTCCCATTCGCGCGGCTCCCACTTCGTGACGGCCGTAGTCGAACCGGTGGCTGGTTCGAATGTCTACGGCGCCCGCTGCCTCAAGCATCTCCGCCGCGCTCGCCGCCATATCCGGAGCCATTTTGCGCGCATTTTCGCCGTAGTCCATGTTGATGCGCAATGCCGGAATGCCCCAGGCGTCAACGACGTCCTTGTCGATCTCGCAATGGTGCTCCCATTCGGCGACAATTTCGCCGTAGCCCGAGAGATGCATACGCCAACGGCCGGTTCGAGCTTTCTCCTTATACTCCTTGCCGAATCCCTCAGCGCCGAAGTCATATTCGGGCCCCAAGTAGACCTCGTAGCCATAACCTCGGATAAACCTTGAGTCGCGGTCATTGAGATTTCGGAAGCGGGCGATGTAAGTTCCGCAAGGCCGGCGAGGCGGACCCGCCCAGATCTTGGGCTCGTTCGCCGAGGAGATCACGCCCGAAGCGCCGAACCCTGACATGTGATCCATCATGTAGTGGCCCAATACGCCGCTGGAATTGGCCAATCCGGAAGAGAACCGCGGGGTGGCAGAATTGAAAAGAATGCGCACAGACTCGAGAGACTGCGCGCACAGGATCACCACCTTGCCGCGCGCTTTGCGGGATTCGCGAGTGTAACGGTCAAGGTAGAGCACCCCGGTAGCGAGGCCGGTGCGGGGATCGGTGGTCACATGGCGCACCACTGCGTTGGTGAGCATGGTGAGCCTGCCGGTAGCTCGCGCGGCGGCAAGAGTCGTGGTGGGACTGTTGAAATAGGAGTGCGTCGTGCAACCCTGTTCGCAAGGCCCGCAATAATGGCAGGGGGCGCGCCCGTTCAACGGCGCTGTAAGGTTGGCGTTGCGTCCGTAGAGAAGATGCCGGCCGAACTTTCCGCTGATAGCCCTCTTGAGCGCCACTTCGCTGCAAAACATCGGCATCGGCGGCTGGTATTTTCCGTCAGGCACGTGCGCCACGCCTTCGGCGAGTCCGCTGACTCCGATGAACTGCTCGACCTTGTCGTAATAGGGTGCGAGGTCAGCGTAGTTGATCGGCCAGTCGTCACCGTAGCCGTCGTGGCTCGCCGTCTTGAAGTCGAGATCACTCAGTCGGAGGCTGAGGCGACCCCAGACCAGCGAACGGCCCCCTTCGATGCGCAGGCGAATCCAGTTGAAGGGCTTGTCCTGCGGCCGGGTGTAAGGGTTTTTCAGGTCGTTGACAAACCACTTGTAGTTGTATTCCCGGCAGGCATACGAGTGGGCTTGAAT
>JASHYZ010000644.1 GCA_030042795.1 Terriglobia bacterium
GTATACTATGAAGTGTATACTTGCTGCAGAATTGCCAGGCAACGCCCATGACGGTCACCGCCAAGGATTTGAGACTTAAGACATCGGACATTCTGAAGCGTGTTCAACGGGTTGGTGGCGTGACCGTAACTTTGCGCGGCAAGCCGGTGGCCCGATTGGTCTCCATTCGAGGGTCGGAACCCGAGCGTGACTTGGCGAACTATCCAGCCATCGGCATCTGGGCGGGCCGGAAAGAGATGAAAAATCCAGCCGCCTGGGTTCGCAAAATCCGCCGGCCCCGTTACAGTTTACGTTGATTTTCGACACCGATGTCACCATTTGGATACTAAGGGGCGAGCCTCGTGCCCTCGACTTTGCGCGCGCCACTCCGCCGGACCGCCGCTTGATGTCGGTCGTGTCTGAGCTGGAGTTGCTTGAGGGGTGCCGGAATCAGCGCGAACAAAGGGCGGTGGAGGAGTTGCTCAACGGATGGTTTGGAGAAATTATTCCAGTGGACGTCGGAGTGAGCCGTGTAGCGGTGCGGCTGATGCAACAGTTTGGGTTGTCACATCGCCCAGGAATGGCCGACGTTTTAATTGCCGCCACCGCCCTCGAAACCGGCGAGGCGCTCGCAACTAGCAACCTCAAGCATTTTCGTTTCGTTCCAGGGCTTGCGATCGAGCCTTTCAAAGCTCCGTAAGTAACGTGCTTTTTTTCACGGTTCGTAGCTCGACAGGACTATGATTCCAAACTGACAGGGGGGAGATTTAATGAAGCGACGGGACTTGCTCAAGACTGCAGCGGGTGCGCTGGCCGCGGGAGTGATTTCTCCGGGCGCGATGCCCGCCAGCCAGGAGGAGTCTACACCGGCGCGGCAGCGAACGAAAGCGCGCAATCCCAAGAAGGTGATCGTAGCCGGCGGTGGCATTGGCGGGCTGAGCTGTGGCTACGAACTGATGATGCGCGGGCATGAGGTGGTGCTGTTCGAGGCCTCCGGGCGCACGGGTGGTCACGTCAAAACGATACACGATCCCCTGCCTGACGGACTCTATGCCGACGTGGGCGCGGAGCACTTCACCAAGCCCGGGTACGACCTCTATTGGGGCTACGTGCGCGAGCTTAACCTGACCCCGCTTTACTACCCGCACCGTGAGCACATGATTCACTTCATCAACGGCAAGCGCTATACGGACGAGGACCTTGCCAATCCCCAAATTCTTTCCGGCTTTGGCTTCAATCAAAGGGAGATTGACTATCTTCGTCAACATCCCTGGTGGGATTTGGCGTCACTCTACCTTGCGCCCTATCTCGACAGCTTTTCGGATGAATACAAGCCCTTCGATGCCGGCCTGAACAACTTGGACGATGTCTCGTTTACCGACGTTCTCAAGAAGGACGGTGCTTCGGCTGAGGCCATCGAACTCGTCGGCAACGGTGGTTCAGCGCTGCACGTCATCTGGCACGCAGCTATCTTGAAGAAACGTGGGGTGCCGCTGGCGCCGCCGGTAGTCTATCGGATCAAGGGTGGAAACCAAATGCTGCCCGACGCATTTGCGCATAAGCTCGGGGACCGCATTCACCTCAACGCTCCCGTTACCGGCATCGAATACGCGTCAACGGGCGTTCGCGTAACTTACCGGGAGCGCGGTCAAGAAAAGACGATGGAGGCGAACTATCTCGTCTGCTGCATGGATGCCTATCTGCTTCGCAAAGTCGCCGTGAAACCTGATTGGCCGGAGGCCAAAGCTTTCGCCATTAACACGGTAAGTTACGATATGTACTCGCGCGTGGTGTTCCAGTCGCGATCACCGTTCTGGGAGCGTGACAAGATCAGCCCCAACTGGGAAGGCGTGGACCCCAATCTCCCGGAAGTTTGGCGCATGGCGGAAGAAGTGGACACGCCGCGGGCCGTCCTGGTAGCGACCACCGGCAATAACACGTCCGCGCAGGATGCGTTGGCGATATTCCGCCGCACTTACTGGGGTGCGTCCGAAGATATCGAGCAGGCCGTGATTCAAACCTGGGCTAATGAGCCCTGGTCCATGGCGTGTGAAACGGTGACGTACCGCGTAGGAGACCTCAAGAAAATGTGGCCGGCCATCATGGACCCCGTGGGACGCGTGCACTTCGCGAGTGCATATACGGACAACATGAGTTGGGGACAAGAGGCAGCTACTCGCTCCGCCAATCGCGTCGCAGACGCCATCGATGCGGCGTAAACGCGGCCCCTGCCAGGAGCGCTGGAATGAAGACGATGACAACCCGTTCGTTCAAGGTGCATTACCTTGCTGTTGTGGATGAAGTTCAGCCCAAGAAAGAGACCGTTGTCATCACTAAACGTGGCAAGCCGGTGGCAAGCGATTCCCACGATCTAACAGGGTGCGGAAAAATGTTCGGGGACGTGTCATTCCGAGCGTCAGCGAGGAATCTCGCTCTGAAACTAAAGGAAATACGAGATTCCTCGTCGCCTTTGGCTCCTCGGAATGACAGATTGGATGGGTTTTTCCGCAGCCTGCTAAAATGGCGGGTTCCAGATCGAGGCTAATTTCAGTTTGAAGCCGGGCAGAACAGAAGCGCCACTGATTGTCGCGGGTGAATTCAGCATCTCGACTCCCGCCGGACTATAAACCTCCACTTGGCTCAAGGCTGGCAAGATCAGCCACCCCAGACGCAGGCCGCACTCCACGTACTCCGTCATCTTCTCCCGCAGACTCGAAACCTTATCGGAAGGGGAGGCGACTTCAATAACAAAATCCGGGCAAAGAGGAATGAACTGTTCCTTCTCCCGGCGGTTCAGCTTCTTCAGGCGCACGAGCTTGACCCATGCGGCATCAGGCGACCGCATGGCGCCGTTCGGAAGGATGAACCCCGTGCTGGAGTCGAAAGCCGCGCCGCTTCCATTCTTTGTGGCCCAGACGTCAAGCTGGCTCGCGACCTTCAGGCTTTGAAAGCCGGCGTACCCTCCGGCGGGCGACATCACGATGATCTCTCCCTTCGGTGAGCGCTCAATGCGCAGGTCACGGTTGACCTCGCAGAAGTGAAAGAACTCATCTTCACTCCAGTTGAGTACACCGGCTGGGAAGCGAACCGCCTCTTGGCATGGCGGAAGAGGAATCGTAAGTTGCATGCATTCACCCTCGGTGCGCCTGTTTGCGAGCAAATCCTCCACTAATCTTAGCATCGCCGGTGAGCTACAGGGCGAGAAATCGGCTCGAGCTCTCTTTGGGGCGGGCGTGTAG
>JASHYZ010000645.1 GCA_030042795.1 Terriglobia bacterium
GGTGCCCAAATCAGCGGGGAGCGTCCGGTTTGGGCCCATTACCGTCAATCTGGCCACCGGCGAGCTCCACAAGCGAGGCGTCCGGCTGAATCTGGGTGGGCAAGCCTTTGAAGTCTTAGCCATGCTTCTCGAGCGGCCCGGAGAGATGCTCACCCGTGATGAGATCCAGGGCCGCCTCTGGCCCAACAACACCATCGTTGAGTTCGATCACGGCATCAATACCGCCATTAACCGCATTCGACAGGTTTTGAACGACTCGGCGGAAGCTCCCCGCTACATTGAAACCTTACCTCGCCGCGGATACCGGTTCATCGCTTCCGTGGAGTCATCCGATCCTCGCCAGCCAGCCGACCAGAAACTTGATACCCCAGGGGCAGGCGCGAGCGCCCACCCGTCAGAGCCCCCGGATAGATACGTGGGCGAGGGTTCCGAGTTGCCTGCCGGACGGCAGGTTTCGCACTATCGCGTCGACGCCAAGCTCGGCGAGGGGGGTATGGGAGTGGTTTATCGGGCGGTGGACCTCCGCCTGGGCCGGTCGGTCGCCCTAAAATTTCTTCCGGAGGACCTCCTCAGCTCGAGTGCGGCGCGCGAACGCTTTCGATTCGAGGCGCGCGCGGCATCCCTTTTAAACCACCCCAACATCGCGACCATTTATGAGGTTGAGGAGCACGAGGGGATCCCTTTTATCGTTATGGAACTCCTGGAAGGACAGACTCTTCAGGAACGGATCGCGGACCGGTCCAGGCGAACAGGCTTACCGCAAAGGCTGGAGGAGGAACGACACCAGGGTCCGGTAGCCAAGGCTACTGTTCCTTTGGAAGTGGGCGAACTCGTGGAAATTGCGATGCAGGTTGTGGATGCGCTGACCGCTGCTCACGACGCGGGCTTGATACACCGGGACCTCAAGCCCGCCAACATCTTCATCACCAAGCGTAGCCAGGTAAAAGTGCTGGATTTCAGCCTGGCTAAACTGGAACGGGTGCGGCGGAAGCTGAGGCTCTTAGCTGCGGGGGTGTCTCCCGGCCTGAGTAGTCCTAGCCTAACCAGCCCGGGGATTGCGGTCGGAACGGCGGCGTACATGTCGCCGGAACAAGCCCGCGGCGAAGAGCTTGATAGTCGAAGCGACATCTTCTCATTCGGCGCCGTGATGTATGAAATGGCCACGGGCAGGCAAGCCTTTGCGGGCGGCACAGCGGCGGTGGTTTTTGATGCTCTCCTGAATCGATCGCCCGTTTCGGCTCGGGAACTTAACCCCGCGCTTCCGCCAGAGCTGGCGCGCATTATCGGCCGCATGTTGGAAAAGGACCGTGCGGCTCGGTACCAGACGGTTTCAGCCTTGGAGGTGGACCTTCGGTCGCTCAAGGATAGTTTGGGAATGACGGCCAGCAGCACAAACATCGTCGCACGCTCCCTGCCGGTCGCGGGCAAGGGGTCTTCCTCCGAGTCTGCCCGGCTGTCGGCTCCGGCTGTGGGTGAATCCCCTCCTCTGCCGGCAACATCTTTTCTGCCGTCCTGGAAGCTCATTGGCATCTGCGGAGCTTTGGCAGCGCTCGGCGCTCTCGTGGCCTATTTGTCGCTTCGCCACCCGGCCGCCCTTCAGCCTACTCTCCGACAGCTCACCTTCAGCGCTCCCGAGAGCGGCTTGACCTGCGAGAGCCTGTCTCCAGACGGCCGTTACATAGCCTACTCAGACCCGAATGGGCTCTATTTGTACGTGATCTCCAGTGGGGCGACTCACGTGCTTCCCAGGCCGCCGGGCTTCCGGACGCTCTCACTCTCCTGGTTCTCGGACGGTACCCGGCTGGCCGTCACCGAATCCTCTCGGGAGGCAGGCGGCCCAAGCCTGTAGGTGGTTCCGATCTTGGGAGGCGCACCCGTACAGTTGCGCGACCACGTCGCGATTGCATGTGTTTCGCCCAACGGCAAGGAGATTGCGTTCATTAGCGACGACCGCACCGCGATTTCAATCATGACCGCAGACGGCGAGGAGGAGCGGCCGCTGATCAGCGCGGGGGATGTGGGTGGAGTTTTTACGGAAGTGGTTTGGTATCCGAATGGCAAGGCGCTGGCGCTGCTCCGCGCGGAGTCGCGCGCCGGAACCGACAACATCGAATTTGTGAACCTCAATTCCCGCACCCCTTCCGTTATCGAGGCGGGGTCAAACATCAGGAGCTTCTGTGTCTTGCCCGACGGCGGCATCATTTATGCGCATGACAGCGGTCTGTGGAGGGCGGCGCCCGAGCTGCGGGGAGACCACAACAGTCTCCACAGCCGGCGCGTCGCGCAGCTTGTAGGAGGCCGTCCAAGCAGCCTGACCCTCTCCAGCGACGGAAAACGGCTGGCATTCTTGCAGGTCAATTTCGAAGAGCCGCTGATTCAAGTGAGTGAATTATCTACCGATGAGACGGAATTGAGAGACACCCGCGCGCTAACCCATGACACTCATCAAGAATACCCGCACGCCTGGACGGCAGACAGCCGCAGTGTGCTGTTCGAGTCAAACCAGGGCCTGTGGAAGATCTATACCCACGCGGTGGACGGCGCCATCTCCCACCCTCTCGTCGCAGACGGAAATGCGCAGTATAGTCCCCGTCTCAGTCCCGACGGGCAGTGGGTTGTGTACAACCAGGCTCCACCCGGAGCTTCGCTTCTGCCCTCGGATGCCGGTCGCCTGATGCGAGTTCCGCTGACTGGTGGAGCCGCGGAGCCGGTCGTAGACGGCTGGGGCGACGTCGATTTTCGCTGCCCACGCGCGCCCGCTACCCTCTGCGTGCTTGGGAGAAAGCAGCAGACCCAGTTTAGCTTTTACTCTTTTAACCCGCTCACCCACAGCCAAGCTCCCGTCGTTGCGCGCGCCGAGATCGCTGTCTTGCCTGTTAAGCCTGATGACTGGGACCTGTCGCCGGACGGAAAACAGATCGCTTGGGTGCCTCCTAACTGTACCGATGGCAAAATCAGGGTTATCGACTTGGCGTTGAATGGCGGAAGGCCGGATCATGAGCGCTTGGTTGAAGTGGAAGGACACCCGCCGATCCGGTCCATCAACTGGTCGGGCGACGGTACGGGTTGGTTTATTTCAAGCCGCGTGGCCAATGATTCCACGCTGCTCCACGTAAACTCGCAAGGGAAAGCAACCGTCCTGGTTCAGCACGCCGGCACGGTAAGTTGGGGCGTGCCGTCCCCCGACGACCGCTACCTGGCGTATACGATGGACCAGAACTGGGGCAATCTTTGGCTCATGGAAAACTTCCGTTAAACGAGCCCAATTTCCGCATCGTCGAGGCGGATTATGCGAGTTCATAGCATACTTATGTAGCCTACTATCTCGCGACAGCTCTTAACATGGTTGAAGTGCTTCCAAGGGCTCTCGCGTGGCTATCGGCAAGGGGAGTTGGATTCGAAGCTCGGGTCAAGCACCTTCCGGGCGGTCTCGGCTCCGAAGACCGGAAGGGTCGCGTCGGTAAGGAGCCCGACCTGCTTGAGCACGGAAGCTTGATCCCAATAGATGTGCTCGTGCGCAAGTTTACCGTCTCGGAATTGCACAATGGCAACTAATGGCACTTCAACGTGGCGATCGGTCGCAGGGACCCCAGGCAGCATCCATGGCATCTCCTGGGTGTGCGTGAAGGAAAAGATCATCTCGTCAACAAGCTGGTTTTCGCCCACGGTCCGCGAGACGGGGGTGAGCACCGTGTCAGGCGGCATGCTAGGGATAAAGTGCTGCGAATAGAAATCACGCAAGGCGGCTTTTCCGAAGCCGCCGGTCATCACCGGAACATGGTTAACATAAGCATCTTCCACCATGGTGGCTAGCGTCGCTTCCGTATCGCGCGTTCCGAATTCATGGTTCGTGTGTTCTTCCCATAGCTGAACCAGATCGGTTTTGGGCATGGGACAGATTCTAGCACATCCAAAACAGAGTGTGCGCTGCGTCTTGTGGCGGGGCGCAACCCGAGGCCGCTCGCTACCAGCTCATCGATTCTTATCTTCAAGGTGTTCTCGAATCTCCTCAGAGAGATCGCTATAAAGGCGGCGACCCGAGAACAATTGCTTGATCCAGTTCATGATTCACTTGCCGATTTACATCTAAATCATTTGTTATCATAGACATTCCAGGTATAATCGGCTATCTGTTTTGTTATCATAGACATTCCAGGTATGTCCCATTATTCTCATCTTTCTCATTTTCGGCCCTTTATTATCAACAACATTCCGGGTATGCCCCAAAAATTCACACAAAATTCTTCTGATAAACCAGGAAAAGCCGGCGGCCGTCGCCATAAGGCGGTGCAAGAGGTCGCGTGGGGCTGGCTTCGCTTCCGATGCAGTAACTCTTCTGTAAACATAGCATTTTCTTCCCTTCGTCCGCTGTTAACCATTTTATTATCAGTGACATCTTGGCTTTACAAAAATAACTCCTTTGTTTTCATATACCTCTTGGCTTCGTTCGTTGTGGGAAAAACATTTCCCTTTATTTTCAATAACCTCTTGGCTTCGTTCGGTATTTTTGCTTGAGGAATTTGCTGATCGACGGCCCGTGGGCTGACTGGGACAGCACATAGATCTGCAAAGAGAAGCCACGCGAACGCTGTCGGCGGTGAGTAGCGAGACGTCGCGATTCGAGCGCTGGGCAGGCACGGCACACCTGATCGAGTGAGAAGTGGAAAATAGCACAGGCGGCGCCCCCTTGTCAAGATATGTAGGCTTGGAAGTTCGTTCCGCTAATGTAGGCTACATATGACCGTACCTCTTTACTGCATGGAATGTCGGAGCCATGGGACTGAGCGCAGAAGCGATGCCGTCGCCACCAGCGCGCGAAGTCTCGCCGCGCCGCGTGCGTCGCCTCTTCCCTGGACATGCCGCTCGCCATCAGTTCATCGATCTTTTCTTTAAGGTGTTCCCGAATCTCTTGCGAGAGATTGCTGTAAAGACGACGGCGTGAGAACAATTGGTTGATCC
>JASHYZ010000059.1 GCA_030042795.1 Terriglobia bacterium
GAGCCCAACGCAGTCATTCCCGCCCACGCGGAATCCACGAGCTTTCACACAAACTCTCTTCAGTGCCGCCGCGTCAATAGACTTCGAACGAAATTTTGCGCATCGAACGTGATGTTCACGGTATAGACGTTCAACAGGTAGTGCACGCTGCGCGTGTAACCAATCTGCACGTCAACGGGATGCCAGCGGGTTATGTCTAACCAGCCCGAATATCCGTTGTCTCTGTCGATCGATGAGATGCCATTGACGCTCACACCGTAAACGCCGCCGACAATCGCAGAGGTGCCGTACGGCCCTACTGTAGTTTCAAAAGTGCTGTCAAAATAGCGATGATGTTGCCCGTCGCCTCCCAAGACCGAATACGGAAATACAAGCCGGCTGAAGACCTTCTGTGGCCCCCCTGGTATCAGGGCGTAGTATGAGGCCCCGATTTTCACGTCATGGATACGATGCCAGTCAATCTTATAGTCCGCTCCTGCCTCGGCGTCTCCCATCAATCCCAAGGTTTCATACGGCCGGGCCTCGTTGAAGGGTCTCGGTATGATGAACTGGTTGATGGTCCCGTTGGAGGCGCCAAAATTGATAAAAGGGGTCAGCTTGCCCATCGGATCTTCAACGTGATTGAACCAGTCTACGCCCACGCGGCCAGTGACGTAAGTCTTGTCCTCGTTCCCGACCGGTATCTTCGCCGTCAGCACGGACGTATAGTTCAAGTCTTTGTAAGTGCTGCTATACCTCGCGTCCAGGTAGGGCTCGCCCAGCAATGTTGACCAGTAATAATCGTGGTCGATCACCGGAGAAAAAGGATTGCGAGTCCAGATGACGGGGACGCCTACATCCACAGTCAAGTGGTCCGTCAGGCTGTACCCTAAGTCAGCGTCCGTAATGATCACATTGCCGAGGGGCGAGTCGAAGCCGTATTGAACCTCTACGAAGCCTGTCCACCCTGTCGGTGAGGGAGCGGGAGCCTTGGTAGCCGAGGTTGCAGTCTGGGCTTCGGCCCCTGAGGGCGTCCACAGCGCCGCAAACAGCGTCACCAGCACGATTCCTGCCTTAATGCTCACCCTTGCGCTCTCCTGATGACACCGATCGCCGCCCTGCAAGAGATTTCGCTTGCCGCGCATGCGCAGTCCCGCCCTCGAAGCGGCCCTCGGAGTGCTTGTCTTGCGCCTTCGGTCAAACTCGGAACCAACTCCAAATTCTTGCCCATGCCGGCATGGAACCATATCGATGTGTGACTCCTTCTATTTCGCCTGGCAACTTCCGCGTGGCTTGCAGCGAGCACGCTCGCAAGCAAACTTTAGACCGGGTCGCTTGTTTCCCCGTCGGCAGGAATAGTCATGCCTGTCGATTGTGATTAGATATTAGCTTCCTAATCTAGCCACCTCTCTCGATCCTTACTATTGCTGCCGTTCAAACCGCGCCGCATTCAGGCAAGCGGACTCTTACAGCTCGGCAGCCCGGAAACGGCATGACTTGGTCTGCGAGACGGAGCGGCAATTACCCAGAGCCACAGCCCCGCCGCCGGCTCACATATCGGGGAACGGACCCGGCAGGAGAAAAACTGGCGCCAGCGCCATCCGATACTCTATCATTCAAACGCGAAGTTGTCTTTCGAAATCTGGTGGTCGTCTCATGGCGCAAGCTGACGGCGGGAGTGTTAACCGCTGCACTATATCCGCCCATGCAAAAATGACGTCAAAATCTCCCCAGCCCCGTACACCCTAGCGCCGACGCACCTTCCAGCACAAGCTCAAATCGATGTCAAAAGCTTGTGCGCGGTTGCTCAAGCGCTCAGCGTTTTTTGGCGAAAGCCATGACGCGAGCCTGATCGTGAGAGCCTCAACGCTGTTGGATCTGACTCCAGTGTTGCACGTCGGATTGTCGCGCCGCTGGTGGCCGTGAGGTCACAGTTGAAAGGCGCTCCGCAAGGCGAGCAGAAGCGCGCGCCGGACTGTTCTCGTCACTGTTTTGGACCGTTACGCGGTGGAGGATTCATAGGAGAGATCGAGCTTAATCAGTTTTTTCTTCACCAAATCTCTCTGCTTCTCGCGTCGAGGTGGCCCACCTTCACGCGATTGTCGCAGGCAAACTTGAAGCCCTCCTTGGCGGCGTTCTGAAAAAAGTACAAGCCAGCGTAGCGCATCTATAATGGCGTCGGTCCAGCGAAGGCATCGGGTGGCGGCTTCAATTGGTACTCCTTCGGCGGTTCGGCGCCCATCAGATACCGAACGAAATAATCCCAGCGGCGACGCACCATGTAGAGCTCATTTCCGAATCCGTGGTGGCGATTCGGCAGTAGGAGCAGGTCGAAGTCTTTATTGGCTTTGATGAGAGCGTCCACCACCAGTAGCGTGTTGTAGGGCGGCACGTTGTCATCCATGGTGCCGTGAGCCAGCAGCAGGTGGCCCTTCAGGTTTTTTGCGATATTCTCATTGGCCTGGTCATCATAATTGGTGCCGCCGCCCGGCTCGTGCACCAGCAAGCCCTGATAGCGCTCACCCCAGTCGTCTTCATACTCGCGGTTGTCGTGGTTGCCGGCTTCCGAAATGCCCACTTTGAAGAAGTCAGGGTAGCGGAACATGGCGTCCGCCGCCGCGTAGCCGCCGCCGGAGTGGCCGTAGATGCCGGCGTGGTTGAGGTCGATCCAGGGATAACGCTCGGCCAGTTGCTTCATGCCGGCTACCTGGTCGGGCAGCGTATTATCACCCATGTTGCCGTAGTAGAAGTCATGAAACTTCTTGGAGCGCAGGGGATTGCCCATGCCCTCGATCTCCACCACCACGAACCCCAGCTCAGCCAAGGCCTGCGTATCGCCACGCGCGGCGCTGAAGGACCAGCTTCCTACGCTGCCTCCCTGCGGTCCGGGATAAATATGGTTCACGATGGGATACTTCTTATGCGGGTCGAGGCGCGTAGGCACGAACATGAGGCCATAAAGGTCGGTCGAGCTGTCGCGCGCCTTCACGGTGATGGGCTGCGGCGGCTTCCATCCCGTTGCGACCAGCCTGGAAATATCAGCCTTCTCGATGGTCGCGAGCAGCTTGCCATCGGCATCACGTAAGACGGTCACCGACGGGACGTCGGGTTTCGAATAGGTGTCCACAAAGTAGCGCCCGGAAGGTGAAAAGGTCACCTGGTGATTAGCGTCTTCGGGCGTCAGCAGCGTGAGTCCCTGGCCGTCAAAACCGATGCGATAGAGATGGGTGAAGTAAGGATTGCCGGGTTCCCTGCCGTCGGCCAGGAAGTAGAGCGTGCGCGCCTTCTCATCCACGCGCAGCAACTGCGTCACCACCCAGTCGCCGTGGGTGATCTGATTCTTGAGCTTCCCGGTGGCCAGGTCGTAGAGATAGAGGTGACCCCAGTTGTCGCGCTCCGAGTACCAGATGTACTCGTTGGAGGCGGGCAGAATGCGCCAGTTCGCACTGCCCTGGCCCGACTCGTACTGCGTGGCCACGCGCTCTCCCATCACGTCACGCACTGTGCCGGTGGCA
>JASHYZ010000646.1 GCA_030042795.1 Terriglobia bacterium
GCAGACGATAAATGCTAAGAGAGGGTGTGTCATGAGCGTTGGTGATACAAGAGAAGCTGGCCTGCTGCCCGGCGCCGGCGCGCCGGCCGCCGGGCCGGCTTCTGCACTTTCCGGTACACGCGCGCGCTCGGCCAGCAGTTACGCTGAATTGAGCGAAGCGTTTGAGTTGCTGCAGGATCAGGGCCGGCGAACCGGCGTTGCCTTGGGAACAGCGGCCCATCAATTGAAGACGCCTCTTGCTATTGTGGCGGGATATGTAGACGTTCTGCTGTCCGAGAAGGCTGGCGCCCTGAATGATCGCCAGCGCAGGATTCTGGAGGAATCGAGCCTCAACTGCGCCCGGCTGCGCAGATTCGTGGATGACTTCTTGAGCTTCAGTGCTCTCGAAGCGGGCAAGATCGCTCTGAAACTCGAAGAGGGCGACTTGCGTCTCTGCCTTTCAGAACTGCGCCAATATTGGCTTCCCTCATTCAATAAGAAGGGAGTGGCGCTCACCTGGGCGCACCTGCGGGCGCCGGTGGAGCTGTTTCCGTTCGACTACAATAAGGTGCAGCATGTTGTGTCAAACCTGCTTGAGAACGCGCTTAAGTTCACGCCGGCCGGAGGTGCGGTGGAGCTGGCGCTGGAACCCTACTGTTGGGAGCGCCGCAACTCCGCAGGGCGCTACCTCGGCGAGGATCGGCGTACGCGCTCATCGCGCGCACCGAACACCATGCGCGTCAGCGTTACAGACACCGGTCCGGGTGTTGCGCCCGAGTACCGCCAGGAGATTTTCGAAGACTTCGTCAAGCTGCCTGGCGGCAGAGAAGACGACGGTGGTATGGGGTTGGGCTTGGCTATTGCAAGGCGCTTCGTTCTGGCTCACGGCGGCAAGATCTGGGTGGAAGGAGATCGCCTCAGAGGCAGCATTTTCAGATTTCTTCTGCCCCTGAATCCCTGACGGCCCGCAAAACGGAACGGCACTAATGAAATGGAAAATCGGGCATACATTCTGGTGGTCGATGACGAGCCCGGCATGCGGCGCTACCTGCAGACCCTGCTGGAAGTCGACTCATACCGCGTGGCCGGCGCCGCTGACGGCAACGAAGCGCTGCGGCTGGCGCAGCAGGAACCCGGTCCGGACATAGTTCTGCTGGATGTGCTGATGCCGGGCCTCGACGGCCTTCAGACGCTGGAGCAACTGCGCAGGGTGCGGCCAGGCCTCAAAGTCGTGATGCTCTCCTGTGTGAGCGACACTCGCAGAGTGGCCCGCGCCATTCGTCTGGGCGCGCAAGACTACCTCTCCAAGCCCTTTCAGAAAGCCGAACTCGACGCCGTGTTGAGCCATTGCCTTCAATCCGGCGCGCCGGCGCCTGCCATCGAAGGCAGCGATGAGATTGAGGAACTCAGCGACGATGTCTATTTTGTGGCGGCCAGCCCTGCCATGCGCAGGATTCGCGATCAAGTCCGCCAGGTGGCCAACGTTGATATTCCCGTGCTGATGCTGGGCGAAAGCGGTACGGGAAAAGAAGTGGTGGCGCGGCTCATCCACAAGCTCTCCCCTCGCGCCCATCGTCCCTTGCGCAAGGTCAACTGTGCCGCTCTGCCGAGCGAACTTCTGGAAAGCGAGCTCTTCGGCTATGAAGCGGGCGCGGTTACCGGCGCCACCCGGCCCAAGCCCGGTCAGTTCGAGCTTTGCGACAAAGGCACCATTCTGCTGGACGAAATCGGCGAAATGCCGCCCGGCTTGCAGGCCAAGCTTCTTCACGTCCTTCAGGACCGGAGCTTCTGCCGTCTTGGAGGACGCAGCATGGTGAGCGTGGATGTGCGAATATTGGCCGCGACAAACATCGATGTTCAACTCGCCATCGCCAGCCAGAAGCTACGCCCGGATCTCTACTACCGCCTGAACGCATTCACTTTGCACTTGCCGCCCCTCCGCGAGCGCCGCGAAGAGATTCCGTTGCTGCTGCGCCACTTCATGGCTTTCCACGCTCACCGTTACGGCCGCACTGCGCTTCCGGTGTCTCCGGCTCTGGTGGACGCCTGCGTGAGATACTCCTGGCCCGGGAACCTGCGCGAGCTCGAGAACTTCGTCAAGCGTTACGTGATCCTCGGGGACGAATCGGCAGTGTTGAACGAACTGAATTCCGAATTTGCAACGCCGAGCCCCGCCGCGCAGGCTTCGAAATTGAGCGCTGCCTGTGGCGGCGATTTGAAAGCCCTGGTTAGGAATCTGAAGGATGAAGCTGAGATCGAGGCCATCAGCGCAACCCTTGAGCGCACAAAATGGAACCGCAAAGAAGCCGCCCGGATTCTTCAAATCAGCTACAAGGCGCTCCTCTACAAGATCCGCCAGTACCACCTTGACTGCGCCTAGCCGCACGCATAGCCGTAGGGTGACCTTGGGGTCACGCGTGATGGCGCAGGCACAAGCCAAGTAGCGAAGACCGCGCTTTTCGGTCTGCGGCCTTTCCTCCCTTAGCGCTCAAAAGCCGCGGACCCGAAGGCGGGGTCCACACTGCAAGGACGTAGTTTCTTGTTTTTTTTTAGCAAGCTTTTTTCGAGTAGTTCTTCGGA
>JASHYZ010000647.1 GCA_030042795.1 Terriglobia bacterium
GTATTGGCTTCTAGCACGGCCTGAAAGGCATACGTGGTGGGGTCGTCAATTTTTGCGGCCTCCTCCGGGTGCAGCATGAAAAAGCTGGAGTAGCGATCGATCAAACTCCACCCGAAGCGCTGGTCAAGTCCCGATTGATCTGTCAAATGGCCGTCGAAATTCTGAGTGGTGTGAAGAGGATCATGGGCGTCGGCCACGAAGTGAGCCAGCACCACCGCATCGAGCTTGGCGTCATCCCACTTTTGCGCCTGCAGGTTATTCGTCAGGCGCAAGCTGTACTCGCCGATTCTCCAAGGCAGTGTGCCGTTGGCGCTCACCCGCTTTCCGCCGTATTTGGCCACCGCCAGCTTGTAGGAGTAAGGCAAGCCGAGATAGGGAAAGAGACCGTACTTGTCCAGATAGATGTAGTGATGCGTGCGCTCGTATGGATCTTTCTTCACCCATTCGTCGGGGTCATTCGCGTGCTCAACGAAGAATGCCCGGTTGGCTTCGAAGAACGGCCGCACAGCCGGAGGCAAAGTGGTAATGGCCCAGGTGTTCACCAAGCGATGAGCGGCGGGACCCCACGCGTAGGCTTGGCATCTAGGCCACAACAGAAGCAACGACAGGGCAAAACCAAAAGTGACAAGGCCGAAGAGAGCAGGCCGGGGGACCAGACATGGCCGCCGGCGGGAGGCCTTCCGACCGCCCAGTGCCCTCTTGCAGAGTCGACCCGCCACACCATCAACCTCGGCTATCGACTTGGATGATCTGCGCCTCATGAAAGACGCTCGCTGGTAACGGCCGCAACCTCGGGGGGTTTGGCAAACTCGCTGTGAAAGCGGCTATAGCCGAAGTAAATCAGTAATCCAATGACAAGCCACACCACGAAACGCAGCCAGGTTTCGAGCGGCAGGCTCGCCATCAGGATCAGACAGCAGATGACGGCCGCCACCGGGAGGGCAGGCACCCAGGGCGTGCGGAATCCTCGCGGGCGCTCCGGTTGCTGGTAATGCAAGACGAGAACCCCCAGCGCCACCAAAATGAAGGCGAAAAGCGTACCAATGTTTGAGAGCTCGGCCAGCGTGCCGATGTCGAACAGACCGGAGGGGATGGCCACCACCAGGCCCGCGATCCAAGTGCTGACGTGCGGGGTGCGAAAGCGGGGATGCACTTTCGAAAAGGCGCTCGGCAGAAGGCCGTCGCGCGACATGGCAAACCATACCCGGGCCTGGCCGAGCTGGTATACCAGCAGTGAACTCAGCATCCCGGTCAGGGCGCCCACCGTCACCCAGCGTTCCACCTTGGTTAGCCCGATGGCCTGGAGCGCGTTGGCCACCGGCGCCGCGTTGTTCAGCGTTCGCCAGCTCTGAATGCCCGTGAGAACGATGGCCACCCCGCAGTAAAGAACGGCGCAAACCACCAGGGAGGCGATAATTCCGAAGGGCACGTCCTTTTGCGGATTGCGGGTTTCCTCCGCGCAGGTCGAAACCGAATCAAAGCCGATGTAAGTAAAAAAGACGATGGCGCCGCCCGTCAGTACACCCTGCCAGCCGTTGGGCATGAAGGGCGTCCAGTTACTCATGTGGATGTACCGCGACGCAAAGACGATGAAGATCAGGATGGCCGCGACCTTCACGGCCACCATGATGTTGTTGGTCCGGGCGCTCTCGCGGATGCCGCGCACCAGGATCACCGTCAGCACCATGACGATGACGAACCCTGGCACATTGAAGTAAGAGCCGGTGCGCCCCAGGGAATCATTGAAGACGGGATTGGCAATGCTGTCGGGCAGCTTGAGCCCGAGGCCGCTTAGCAGGCTATCGATGTAAGCCGAAAAACCCACCGCGACGGCCATGTTGCTGACGGCGTACTCCAGAATGAGGTCCCAGCCGATGATCCAGGCCACAATTTCGCCGAGCGTGGCGTAGGCGTAAGTATAGGCGCTGCCCGCGATGGGAATCATGGAAGCGAGTTCAGCGTAACAGAGCCCAGCGAGCGCGCAGGCGACCGCGACCAGGAAGAAAGAAAGGGCAACCGCCGGCCCGGCTCCGGCCCGGCCCACCGCGCCTGCCACATGTCCGCCGTGGAGTAGAAAATCGAGCATGGGAACTTTCAGCACCGAGGGAAATTGCAGCACGGTGCCGGCGGCCGCGGTACCCGTCAGGATAAAGACCCCAGTGCCGATGATGGCGCCGATTCCAATAGCGGTCAGCGACCACGGTCCCAGCGTCTTGCGCAGGCGATGATGCGGTTCTTCGGACTCGGCAATCAGCCGGTCGATATTTTTCGTCGCCAGTAGTTGGCTGCTCATCCGTTGGTAGCCGCCCTCGCTTCGGGGCCTACGGAGCCTCGAGATGCCGCCCTTTTCTCCGGCGGCTCAAAGCCACCTTTGAGAACGTGTGCCGGGCGATTGCTCATCAGCCTCTTAGCTTAGCGCTTCGAGGCGGCTGGGCCCTTCTTTTTCAGTTTCGGCTTGTGAGACCCGCGCGGGTCAGTGCGCTTCGCCTTCGGTGGGCGCTTCGCGCGGGCTTCGCGCTTCAGTTTCTTACGTTCTGCCTTGTCCGTGACTTTTCGGGTGTTCATGACCTTCCTTTGCTGATTCTAAAAGAGATGGTGGCTTCGTTCCTTAGTTTCGGGACTCGGTGTTAGGCATTGGGGTAGAAAACGATGCTCGGAGCCCGAACACTGAATGCCAAAACCCGTCTACTGATTCTAAAGCACATAGTGGCTTCGTTCCTTAGTTTTGGCCTTCTTTTGGGAGGGCGCCCCGAAGGCTTCCACTAGCAACGCTATCTAGGCCTTCTCAAGGGCTGCAAAGCGCGGGATCAGCTTCTTGGCCCCATAGCCCGGAAAGCTAACGGTGATTTTCTCGTCGTCGCCTTCTCCTTCCGAAGCCAGAACGGTGCCCAAACCATATTTCGCATGGCGCACTTGGCTGCCGCGCTTCCATTTGCCAGCCGCTGACGCTCGGGATGGGGCAGGCCGCCTATGTTCCAGCCGCTCGCTAAACTTGTTAGCCTGCAGGACGCGCTCAATCGATTCCCTTGAATTGAGCGCGCCTTCCCACCTGGTCTGCGGCTTCGCCGATCCGTCAAGCCGTTCGGTGAACTCCCCCGGGATTTCGGCCAGGAAGCGCGAGCGCCTCGTGGTTTGCCGTCCCTCTTCGCCGTAAGACCGGCGCGAGGCGCTTAAGGACAGCGTCAGACGGTCCTTGGCGCGCGTCATGCCGACATAGCACAATCGCCGCTCTTCCTCGAGAGCGGCGTCATCGTCGATGGACATTTTGTGCGGCAGCAGCCCCTCTTCGAGACCAGCCATGAACACCGCCGAGAACTCCAGGCCCTTGGCGCTATGCAGGGTCAACAGGGTGACGCGCGCCCTCTCGTCAAAATCATCCGCATCAGAGACCAGCGCCGCGCGATCGAGGAAAGCCGTGAGTTCCTCGCCGCTCTCTTCGCTCTCAGCGACGGCGTTGACCAGTTCCTCCAGGTTTTCGATGCGAGCCTCGGCCTCGGGCGTATCCTCCGCCCTCAGCATCTCGATGTATCCGGTGCGCGTGAGCACGCTGCGGAAGAATTCGCCGAGCCGCAATTGGCGGTAATCGTCGGCCAGGGCGAGGATCAGTGTATGGAAGTTCCGGAAGGCGCGCGAGGACCGAGTAGGATTCGTCTGGGCGAGCCGAACGGTCTCCTCAAGGGCTTCCCATAGGGTCAAATGCTGCCTCCGCGCCATGGTGTCGAGCTGGGCCAGCGTGGTATCGC
>JASHYZ010000648.1 GCA_030042795.1 Terriglobia bacterium
GCTGTAACGGAATCCGGACTGAAGTGCGTTGTAGGCGGCCATGGCAGGAAATGCGCCCGCGTAGCTTCCACTAGTGCTGATATTGGCCCAGCCTTGGATGGGACGAGTATAAGAAGGAGAGGTGATCCCCTGGTTGATGCAGGGGTCAAATGCGAACCCACCTGGTTGATCGAAGGTTTCACCGGCGGAGAGACAGCCCGGATTATCCTGCGTGGGTGTAGCCTGTGGGAGCGGGAAGTTCGTGTCGTAGCCCAGGCGATAATCGTTGGTGTGGCTGCCGACGTAGGCCACCGTCAGAATGCCGCTGGGCACGACCTCCCTCTCTGCCGTCAAACTGTAAGTCTGTACCTGAACCGGAACGTAGTTTCTGTTCGGAGGTCCCAGCGTGCAGATACCCTCCGCCGTGGGAGCTCCCGGAGCGCCGATGGACGGGTCAGTCAAACTGCCGTTGAGAAATGTGACGCTGGATTCGAAAGGCGGATTTCCCAACTGGCAAGCGTAATTACCAAAGGGAATGCGGCCATAGCCGATGCCATACCCTCCGCGGAGGGCCTGTTTTCCGTTACCCCAAGGATCCCAGGCAAAACCGAAGCGTGGTCCGAAATGGGGCTTGGTGGTAAACCATCCATCCGGAATGCCAGGTGTCGCTACCGCCTGCGGAAACTCGGGGTTGGGCTTGAAACCGGAAAGCACTGCAATGCCGTCGAGTGTGTTTGCAATCCCACCGGAGCTATTCAACGGCTGGAGCGCAGCATTTGTCAGCAAGGTGCCGTTAAGTTGTACCACGGGCGCGGTAGCGGCACTGTACAACGCAGGATCAAAATCGCTGATACCATTACCCTGAGTGGTGTCGGGAGAGAAATAAAACTCTCGCACGCCCATGTTCAGGGTAAGCTTCCGGTTCACTTTCCAGTCATCCTGGAAATAGGATTCGTCCTGGTGATACCGGGAGTACGAGCGCAACCGGGTGTTGTTCTGCTGGAATGAGGAGTCTAGCCCCAAAAGGAAGTCGGCCTCTGCGTCGCCGGTATGAACGCCGGAAAAACTGTACAATCCTTCGGTCTCGGCAAAATTACTCTGGCGCTTGATGCCCCAAACCAGCATCACGCCGGCTTGCAGATTGTGGCCGCCTTTGATCTTGGTGAAGTCGTCGGCCATAACGTTTTCCTGGTCGCTGGCGTTTTCGGGAAGCGTATCATCGCCTTCTCCTGACCAGCCTTGGCCCATGTTAACGTTGGGCAGGCGGCCCGTATTGTCCGCGCCCAACCCGTAGGGCAGTTGGACGCTCAGCGGAGAACTGATGTCCGAGCGATAGGCTCCCGTAATGGCGAGTCGCGGCTTGTCATCGGTTTGGGTGAACGTGGCCTGATTGATGGTGGTGGGGTTGATGTTGGAACTGAATTGCAGCATGTTGTTGAAGCCGGTTTCTTTAAACGAATTCGTCTCCGTGGGCGCTGGATTCGGTCCCCAGGACAAGTAGGGATAGAAGTCCGTGTTGGTTTCGTAAGACATGCGCGCCAGCAGGCTAAACCTGTCGTTAAAGCGATGATCGACACGTTCCGTGTAGTCCTGCTGAGGCACTCGCTCGACGCCGGTATCCAGGTAATTCACGAAGGGGTTGGTGGCCGTGCTGGTCCCCGTGCCCGTGCCAATGTTCGGAAGCGGCCAGAAGTGTTGCATCAGCGTGATCGCATTAGGATCAAAGCACGCGGGGTTGATGGTGGTGGGCGTGGGCAGGCAATTCACACCCGGATGCTCTTGCGCCAAGATCGCTTGCGAAGACGAATCTAAGGTCAGGCCCGATATTCCCTGGCCAATCAAGTAAGGATCTTGCGAGAAGTCTCCTGCGCGCATCGCCGCGGTGGGCAGCGAGCCCTCAGCCGCGATGCCATCGTGGCGAACACGGATCTCTTCGTTCGTAAAGAAGAACGTCTTGGTCTTGTCGGTGTTATAGTGCCCTGGAATGTAAAGGGGACCGCCAAAGCTCCCGCCGAAGATATTCTGTTTCAGGGTTGGCGTGGTGGGCGTAAAGAAGTTCCGGGCATCCAGGGCGTCATTGCGGATGTAGTCGTAGGCGCTGCCATGGAACTCTTTGGTGCCCGACTTCGTGGCCACCATAAATTGCGCTCCGCCGGCGAATCCGTAGCGGGCGCTGTAGTTGTCTTTCATCACCTTGAATTCGGAAATGGAATCGACGGGCTGCAGCACGTTTTCGTTGCCCATGCTGCCCGTATTCATGTTATAGGCGCCGTCAGTGGTGTACAAGTTTTGCGAGGTATCAAGCCCATTTGTGCTCACGTTGTTACCGCCGTTGAGACCCCCGCCTCGAGAAGCACTGCCGGTGTTCTCGTCGTAGACGCCCGGACTGAGCTTGGAGAGGTCGCGCCAGTCGCGCCCGTTCAACTGCAGTGTGGCGACCTCGTCGCCGGCAACCACGTCGCTTGATTCGCCGCTCTGGGTGTTGACCTGCACCGCCGAGGAAGTGACCGTCACCTCCTGCGTGCTCGATCCGACCCTGAGGACGACATTGACTTGGACGTGAGCGCCAGGGTCAATAATCACATCCTGGGAAACATACGTTTCGAAGCCTTGTTTGCTCACCGTCACGTTCATGCGGGCTTCGTTCGACGGCAGAGCCAGGACCTGGTAACGCCCTTCGCCGTCGGTCTTGGTAGTGTGTTTGATTCCGGTAGCGGCTTCTGTAACGATTACGTCGGCGTCCGGTATGACCGCGCCTGTGGCGTCGGCCACAGTTCCCAGGATCACGCCGGTGGTCGCTGCCTGTGCGTGCGCTCGTGGGGTGCAGGGTCCCAGCACAAGAAATGCGGAAAGCGCTGATACCAGCAAGGCTAGAAGCTTGTTTCCCATATCTTTCCTCCCTCGGAGCTTAGCGGGTAATTTCGCGCAACGTTAATACCCGCGCTTACTGAAGCCTTGGAACGTTGACCACACCCAAACGTGACGAAAGAGACAGAAAAGGCAGAAGGGAGAGCCTCCGGAAGTTTGCTCGTGAGCCCGGACACCGTTCAGCCGGATGGTGAATCACAATCATGCATCAAGCCGATCTAGCTTAGCCGTACCTCTTTGTGGTTACGAAACTCTAACCACAAAGAGGCGAGTTTTGTAACACGTTTGAATTATTGATGTCAAGAAAAAAGTTCTATCGAGTTGGCGCTCCCTAAGCCGGGCAGGCCGGCGCGGCTTCTCATTCGTGTTCTGGCATCCCCTGAAGCGGCGAATTCCTTCGAAGGACTTTGGTGATAGTGGGCTGTGAAACGCGCCGCCGTCTATGGTTAGCCGTTGACGCACTTGCGGCCCCAATCTCACACGCAGTCTCATCAGTTGCGCGGCATCAGTAGCCGCCTCTCTGGCGAGGCCGTCGTCTGTCTGGGCGGCTGCCAGGGTTGTTCCGTACGTTCGAGTTGGCTTTGTGTAAATCTTACACACCGATTCTAAAGGGCTTATTGGCTTTGGCGTGGCTTTGGGAGATTTTACAATCGACTGATTCTGCATGACTTGTTTTGGGTTCGTATTCGGACAGGTCACTAAATACCTGATTCTAAACGTACTGTTGGCTTTGGGCCTAAGGGGGTGGGGCTGTTCTCTAAAGATCTGCCGTGCTGCCAGGGTCACGACGTATGGACGAGGTCGATGAGGAATATCGTAAGTTCTATATTTATCATAAACCTATTGGCTTTCTTTAGATAAACCTTTTGCAATCAATAACCTATTGGCTTTGTTTGCAGGGCGCATTGATTCTAAAGGAGTCTTAGGCTTCGATCGCATCTTTTTCGTGAGCGGCGCGGCATTCTCCACCATACCGCAAGCTTTAGTCTCGATTTCTCCGATGACCTGCCAAGGACCAACCTTCGCAGACCAGCATGGCGGCCGGTATGTTAGTTCCGGCGTGGCGTGATAGGACGGCGACAGCTTCTGTGGGATTACGGCGAGGCTACAGAGAAGAGGCATAGACCATCTCCAAACGCCTTAACTTACGCGCACCCATCCCGCCTCCAAGGGCAGTGCCAAGCGTTCGGGCTCGAACTTTTATTATAGCGTTGATTACCATATTGTCAATTCAAATGGTTCTTCTCTTGGGCATTGGAGCCAGTTCGGAAAGAGAGCCACGGCTGGCTGGGCTGGGAGAATTTTGGGTGGTAGCACCGTCCTTCCGTCCACAAGTACAGCGCTTGGCCTTAGACTTGCTTGCTGCCCTGTCGATCTAGCAGGGTGCGCTCCGATAAGGACGGTTATTAAATCCGGCTCCAGGACACTCGCGATGCCAGGGTCGCCACCAACATTCCATCCTATTCTTGACAAAGCCCAGAGACGCCGCAGCACGGGCAACGACGTCGAAGGCGCAGTTGTTCATCACGCTGAAAGTGCGTTAGTCTGTCCCGTTGAGTTGGGGCATCAGAGTCTGTGTGAAAACTCGTGGATTCCCGCTCCCCGCCTTCGCGGGGACAAGCTTCGCGGGAATGACTGCATCCGAATAGGACCTCTAAGTCCAACGCTGTCACCCCCGCGGAAGCGGGGGTCCACCTCAAATAGGCGCCATACACGAGTTCTCACACAGACTCATCAGCCCCTTACCCAGTCGAGCAGCCGATGAGACGCCGGTGGATGAGAGCTTCGGTCCTTTGTCTAACCGCGCTGCTGATGGTGTCCATCTCAGTTCCTCTCACTAAGCACATATCACTTGCCGCGCCAAGGCACGGCGCCACTCTGATCCGATATCTCAACTCTGAACCAGGCGTGACCTATGTGGGCTCAAAGGCCTGTGCCCAATGTCACCAGGACATTTTTGACTCTTACATGCGCACGAACATGGCAAGAGCGCTGTCACTGCCAGGGCCGCTCCTGCAGTCCGGAAGGATTTCGCTTCCCATCACCGTTTTCGACAACACATTGAATCGCTACTTTCGCGTGTCGGCCGACGCATCCGGTCTTTACCAAAGCGTTTATCGTTACGGTAAAGACGGGAAGACGGTTTACCGCGAGACCGAGAAGGTCGCCTATGTGATCGGTACCGGCCGAAACGGGATGGGCTTTCTGGTGCAGCGGGGAAACTACCTCCTCCAGGCACCGCTGGCTTATTTCCCAGCGGACAGAACCTGGGCACTGTCGCCAGGATATGAGTCCCACGATTACGGTTTCACCCGTCCCATCACTACTGAATGCGTGACCTGCCACAGCGGCATTCCGCGGCCGGAGGTGGCCGCCGTCGGGCTGTATAAAGACCCCCCCTTTCGCGAATTGGGAATCGGTTGCGAAAATTGCCACGGACCCGGCCAATTGCACGTGGCGCAGCGTCAAAAAGGCCTGCCCATCAGCGGCATCGACCGCACCATCGTGAATCCCGCGCGTCTCTCCCCACATTTGGCGAATGGCATCTGCATCTTTTGTCACGAAGCGGGCGACGCGCGAGTCCTCAGAGGTGGCAAGACCTTTTTAGACTTTCGCCCGGGAACCACCTTGGAGGACACCGTCGCCGTGATCGATGCGACTTCGAATCACAGCGTGGGACCGGCTGTACCCCTGGTGGGCTACTATTTTCAATTGCAGCTCGCCCGCTGCTACCGGGAAAGCGGTGGTCGGCTTAAGTGCATGACCTGCCACGACCCGCACGTTCAACCGGCGCCGTCGGAATCAGCGGTCTACTATCGCAAGAAATGCCTGCAGTGTCATAGCGAGCAGAGTTGCCGTCAGCCCCTGGCTTCGCGCCTCCACGCCAGTCCGCCTGATGACTGTGTCTCCTGCCACATGACGACGCGCCCGGCGGTGAGGTTCACTCACACGGTTGTCACCGACCATCGCATTGTGGCGCGCCGCGACGAACCCTATCCTCAGTTGTCAACGGTTCAGCCGCAGGAGGCTTCCAGTGGCCTAATGCTGGTGAATCGCGTCCCCGACGAACGGGACCGGCCCCTTCCGCCCATCGTCCTTTTTCAAGCTTATGGCCAACTGCTGACTTCGCATTCGAACGACGCGAATTATCAGCAGCAATATCGGAAACTGATGGACGAGCTGGCGAGAACAGATCCAGATGATCCTGACGTACTAAGATCGCTCGCCGCATCGGAACTACAGAAGGAGACACCCGAAGGGCTAGAACACGGAATCTCTTACCTGCAGCGGGCTGTGGCGCTGGCGCCCGAATCGTCGAACGACCACTTCTGGCTCGCGCAAATGTTATTGCGCGGCGGGCAAAAATTGGAGGCCGTCAAGGAATTACAGGAAGCCATTTCGCTTTCTGCCTACACTCCGGAATACTACCGGTATCTTGCCGTAGCCTATATCACGGATGGAAAATATGACGAAGGTATGAAAGTGGTC
>JASHYZ010000060.1 GCA_030042795.1 Terriglobia bacterium
ATCAAACCCGAATTCAGAAGGAGCGGTTTGGAGACCGCATCGCCGATTATGAGCAATGCCGCGACCTTTATATCATTAGCCGCAAGAGCTTGGGCCTGATGAAGCCGGGCGCCATCGTTATGCATCCCCTGCCAAGAGTGAACGAGATTGCGCCGGATGTGGACGATGACCCGCGTGCGGCTTACTTCCGTCAGGCCGAGAACGGTCTCTACGTGCGGATGGCGTTACTCTCGATGGTGCTGGGGCAGCACGGCGAAAGCTGAGTTGTGTCTTATGAGGCTGAGTAATGAAGTGGTTAATAGACTACCATAGTAATGGCACTTTGGAGCCATTGGCAGGAAATAACACTAGACGATAATTAATCGATAAGGCGTTAGGCCTAGGACAACTCAATTGAATTAGGAGCGTAACAAATGCTAATTGGTCAGAGAATACGACAGCTTCGCGAACAAAAGAACCTTTCGCAAGGCGACATTGAAAAAGCCAGTCGTCTGCTCCGCTGCTACATATCCCGTGTTGAACACGGCCACACAGTGCCGTCGCTCGAGACCTTGGAGCGTTTTGCCGCCGCTCTGGATGTTCCCCTTTACCGGCTCTTCTACACGGGGGAAGACGCTCCTGCGACCCCGCATCTGAGCCCGCGCCGTTCGCTGGAGGACCTGGCGGATGAGGCCGGGCCGGCCGGTACTGAGGCGCGTTTTCTCCTCAAGCTTAAGGGACTGGTGGGGCGGATGGTGGATTCAGATCGGGCCTTCCTGCTCGATTTTGCTCGCAAGCTGGCCACCCGCTAAGCGCAACCGGCTGGGGTTAAGGGCGGTGTTGCCGAAACTATCGAAAGCACACCGCCAGCACCCGAACTATAAACTCTCAATTGTGTTGTGAAAAAGTATTTTCTCTTTTCTTACGGCCGCGCTTTTCGAGTACGCTCACACACCCCCTCAAGACGAAAGATTGTGGTGATGACGCTGCACAGCAACGGTGACAAGGTGCGGCTTCGGGTAGGCATTCGGTGGCCGCTTGGAAGCAGGCGGCCGCCCGTGGGGTTCAATTCAATTCCTCAAGGGCTTGCCCTTTTTGAGCATGTATTGTATGCGCTCCACGGTTTTGGGTTGGCCGCAGAGGTGCACGAAGGCTTCGCGTTCGAGGTCCAACAGGTATTGTTCGGAAACACGTTGCGGAGAAGTAAACTCGCCCCCCCCCGAGAGCACGCGCGCGAGTTCGGTGCCGACCACGACATCGTAGTCGGAGATGAATTCGGCCCGCCGCATCAGATGAAGGCCTAATTTCATCTTGCTGAAGGCGGCCTGCCCTAATACCATCACGTCTTCACGCGGAGTGCCCGGGCGGTAGCCCAGCCTGACGAGATCAAGCGCCATGTGCTTGGCGTCGGCGATCAAACGGTCACGATTCATGGTGATGGAGTCGCTTGGCGTCAGGTATCCGAGTTTGCGTGCCTCGTCGGCGCTGGTTGAAACCTTCGCCATGCCGATCGTTTCGAAGACTTCCTTCACATAGGAGAAAGGATCGGTGTCTGGGCCTTCGGGCACGGCATCCATGGCGCGCAGAAGCATCTCCTTCGCGCCGCCTCCGCCGGGGATGAGTCCTATGCCAAACTCAACGAGGCCCATGTAGGCCTCGGCCGCGGCGCGCACGCGAGCGCAGTGCAGGCACATCTCGGTGCCGCCGCCGAGCGTCAACCCGAAGGGCGCAGCCACTACAGGTCTTGGCGCGTACTTCAGCTTCATGTTGACGCCTTGAAAAGCACGTACTGCCTGATGGACGTCATCCCACTCACCTTCCTGAATGCTCATCAGAAGGAGCATGAGGTTGGCGCCTACGCAAAAATTCGGGGCTTGATTCCCAATCACCAACGCGTCGAAATTCTCATTCAGGGCCTTCAAACCCGCGTGGATCATCGCTACCGTGTCAGCACCGATCGAGTTCATCTTGGAGTGGAACTCGAGACAGAGGATTCCATCGCCGAGGTCGATAAGACTGGCGCCTGGATTTTTGCGGACCTCTTTACCTTGCTCCTTCAGCGACGGCAGCAGGATTATGCCCTGGCGTTCGGGCAGTTGACGGTGCTTGGCGCTTACATGGTCAAAGTAGAGAGTGCTTCCGTGAGACTTTTCGTAGAACATCTTCTCGCCGGAATCGAGAAGCTTCGCGGCCAAAGGCGGCACCGGCCGTTTCTCCTTGAGCCAGCCTTCCACGACTTTCTCGACGCCCACAGCGTCCCACAGCTCAAAAATGCCCAACTCCCAGTTGTATCCCCACTTCATCGCCTCATCGATGGCCACGATATTGTCCGCGATCTCGGGAATTCGATTGGCGGCGTAATGAAAGGTGTCGCTGAGGAGTTTTCGATAGAATTCTCCGGCGCGATCAGGAGAGGCTATTAAGCTAGTCAACCGTTGGCGCAGATCTCCGATGTTTCGCGCCATGTCGAGCGAAGCGAGTTTAGGCTTTTGGCGCGGGCGATACTGGTAAGTCGCAAGATTGAGCGTCTGAATCTCGCTATCCCCGCCCGGTGCCCCGCTTGCCTTCACCTTCTTGTAGAAGCCCTGTTGAGTTTTGTCGCCCAGGAGCTTCTGTTTCATCATCGCGGTCACAAAGGGAGGCACTTCGAACAGCTCGCGGCGCTCGTCGCCGGGAAGAGACTGATGCAAATTATCGATCACGTGCACCAACACGTCGAGCCCCACAAGATCGAGCGTCCGGAAGGTGGCGCTCTTCGGCAGGCCCATGGCTGGGCCGGTCAAGGCGTCAAGCTCTTCAAGCGTATAGCCGTCATGCTGCCCGTCAACCTGCACCATTTGGAGAACATTCAGCGTGACGAAGGTCCCGATGCGGTTGGCGATGAAGTTCGGCGTGTCCTTGGCAATCACAATGCCTTTGCCGAGCGCCATCTCGCCAAATTGCGAGACAGTGTCTACGACCTCGGGCAACGTGCCGGCGGTTGGAACCAGCTCCAGCAGTCTCATGTAACGAGGCGGGTTAAAAAAGTGTGTGCCGAGCCAGTGCCGGCGGAAGTCTTCGCTTAGACCCTCGGCGAGGCTTGCAATGGAAATGCCCGAGGTATTGGAGCTGACGATGGCGCCGGGCGTCCGTAGCGCATCGACCCGCCGCAACAGCGCCTGCTTGATTGCGCGATCCTCCGTGATCGCCTCGATGATCCAGTCGCAGTCCTTGATCAGTCCCAGGTGATCTTCAAAATTACCCACT
>JASHYZ010000649.1 GCA_030042795.1 Terriglobia bacterium
ACTCGACATCGAAATCCCTGTCGGCCTTTTTCAGAGGGACCAAACGAACCATTTTTAGAGGTTTTTCACGCCGCATAAATTAGTCGACAGCTTTTCTTGCTTCACAAAAATCCCCAAAGCTCATCAAGTTCAACTGGCTCGCTGTTTGCTTGCGGAAGCGGGCTACAGCCAGCTCAGTCCAGGCCTGGTCTGTCAGAACCGCACCACCCTTCTCTGCTCTCTGCAATTCTTTCTTGTGGCTCTCGATTACTTCCTGATAAGTCTGGGGAGGAACTTTCTCGCTGAGATATTTGTCCACCTCGATCTTTCGATATTCCAGGTACTCAAGTTCCAGCGCTGCTTGTTCCTGTATGGTTTGGGTGCGCGCTCTTTGAGCCTCTTCGCGCAGCCTCTTCTTATGGCTGGTTTCGAAGTGGTCTGGAGGCGCTACCTTCGATTCAATCAGGCGCACATAAAAGCCCGGAGGGTTATAGAACTTCCCTGCCCCGGAGCGCGCGATCAGATAGTCGCCCCACTCCAACTGATCGACGATTTGCTGGCTGTCGCCCGCGCCTGACAAGAGTTCTCGTGAGCGTTCCGCTGAAATTCCGCGCTCGATGAGCGCCTTCAACACATGGTCATCTGCCACTGGAGATGTTCTTTGTTCAGCCTTCGGTGTACACTTTGATCCATTCGTGCGCGCAAAGGTCGGCGCCGGCGCAAGACGACGATCGTCAGTTGATGTTTGATTAGAATTGTTAGCGCTATTCAGTCCTACAGGTGCCGCCCGCCGGCGCAGGTCACGATGAAATTTCTCGCCATGGTAGAGGACTATCTTGTAGCCAGCCCCGTCGCTCGTTTTTTCCAGACGCCAGCTTGAAAGATAACCGTGCGCTGTAAGCTCATCGAGTGAAGGTCCCAATTTTTCTTTGATCTTGGATTGGTGTTGGTAGGCGCGAATATTTAAGAACTGGCAGATCTCTTCGTATCGCTTCTCGAAGCAGCCTTGCTCGCGTGACGCATAAAGCCAGATTTGAAGGAGTGGCACCAGGATTTTGGCAATGTGATTCCGCAGTTGTTTGTAGGAATCGTAGTCGATGGGGAGAAGATAGTTGCTGTTGATGTTCTCGATTTGCCAGTCTGAGAACCATACGTAGTGTTTATCCGCCACAGTCCCGTCTTCCATGGTGGTGCCGAGTAGGACCAACCGGTTGATCACATTAAACGCGTCTTTGGCCCATACCTTCCGGCCGGCGAAGTAGACTGTGCCCTCCGAAACGATCGTGGAGGTTTTAATTCGCATCAGTTGCTCCAACAGTTCTTTGTAGTGGTAACCGGAGACACAGCTTTTTCCCTGAATCCGCAAAATCTCCGCTGAGGTGAAACTGATGGGATTGGTCACTTTCCCATGCTTCCGGTACATTTCGGTGGCTAGTTTAAGAATGGCCAGGTAGGTGTCCTGATCCGCTGTTGTGGGAAGACCGTACTGGGCGGAAGGTAGGATGGTAGCTCGCGCCTCCACCCGCTTCCCGTTCATCTCGCGCGACATGGCAACCACCTTCTGCCGCACGCCACTGATTCGCTTATGTGAGGGACTGAAGAAGCCTAATGAGGCCAGATTTTTTTCGATCTTTATGAACTCGGGACTCGGGGCGCCCAGATGCTTTTCAATAATCTGTCGTGTTCGATCACTCTTGGCCTCGAAATTAAACTCTAGAGTGTGACTCAACTTCAGGTTGTTAGAGGGTCTTTTTAGTTGTTGTCTTGTTGGTTCTTGAGCCATTTAGGTCAGACCCCATCAACAGTGTTGTGTAATGTTATCTAAATACTTATGTGAAACACTCGTGTTTTATATATAATTTTTGTATTCATCAACTTACAGCAGTATTATTCCTTCAACCTGCGACGATATTTCCCTTGACCTGCGAAGACCTTTCCCTGAACCTGCGCAGGCGCTTCCCTTCGCCTGCAACCCTTCCCTTCACCTGCGAAGACGGACCAGAAATACTCATTTCCCTCAACCTGCGAATCAAAACCAACCCAAAAACTCAACAAACACCCCTTTAGTCGACGTACATTTCCCTTGACCTGCGAACACGAGCAAATGGCGAAACGGCCGTGGCCAAAATCAATCTAACCACCTTATTTATCATAAACATTCCAGGTTAGACTCATTAACTAATTTATTTTCATAGACATTCCAGGGTAGTCTCATTCTTCTCATTTTTCTCATTTTCGACCCTTTGTTATCAACAACATTCCAGGGTAGGCGAAAAAAAATTTCAAATTTTTTACTCTTATTGCTGGCCACCAGAGTGGCAGAGCCTCAATTCCCCTGGGTCTAAGTTTTACCATCCAACCGCCCCACATCCCCATCCACCCTCAATTTGCCCCGTTATTGCGCGAGGCTGACCGATTCTCATGCGATGTCCCCTCGTGCCAGCAACGCTCGATCTCAGTACGGACCTCAACCGGTGGCGTCAGGGTGACCACTGACCCGCGCAGATCGCCATGCACCGGAGTGTAGCGGATCAGATTCCGCCGATTCAGGTCGGCAAGCCACTTCCGTAGTGTCTTGAAATTCCTGATTCCACTAATGTTGGATAGAAGCTCCAAAGTGATTTGGCAACTCAACGCTCCCCACCCTAAGGTTAAACGTCGAATGGCAGCCAGCAAGTTGCGCTGGGCTGTGAAGGGCAGATCGGGATCGACCGTCTCAGTGTAATAGGCTTGGGCTACCTCAGGCGAGTAGCGTGGGGGCGCGGCTACCGTTTCAACCGAATGGCGAAAGATGGTTCCAAGCTCCGACAAATCATCCCCTACAACCC
>JASHYZ010000650.1 GCA_030042795.1 Terriglobia bacterium
ATGGTCCCGCATCACGGGGATCGAATAGATGACTGGTGGGGCCGCGGGGCTACCCTCGCAGGATTCCAGGAGGCGAGGCCTTGGTCGGGACCGCCGAAAAGAATCCTCTAGGACAAAGCCTTGGAAAAAGCACCCCAGGCTTTGTCCAACCCCAGTGTTGGGCGGGCGGGCGCGGGGTCCAGGATCTGCGATGAACGGTCCGGCCAAAAGCCAGAGCGCCGGACCGCCCTTGACCCCGCGCCCGCCCGCAGAAGGAGTGGTGTTTCTAAATTCTGCTTGACAGCGCCGACGCCTATAGATGCACTACCTTGCTACCGAGGGTGAAAAAAGCCTACGGTCAGAACAGCGCTGACGTGGTCACGCCCCGCCTTCCCTCCGGCGATCGCTGGCTGTGATCGGCGGCTTTCGATTGTTGACTAAATGAGGATAGTCGATTTTCGATCACCGGCTTCAGTCAAACTCGGCCGGCGCGCCTGGAGCGGCGTGCAGTTCGAACATCTTCAGGACTTGCTGCGGGACCACGCGGTTCAACGAGAGCGGAGGCAGAGCGTTGTGCGCAAAGAAGTCTACGGCGTCCGTTTCAAGGCCATCGCCGGTGGGACTGTGGCTACCTGTGATCTTGGCCTCGAAGAAGAGCTTGTAGATGTAGTAAGACTCGGGCGGGTGCGGGTGCATGCGCTTATCGTAGACGGCCAGCAGGCGCGTGATCTCCACCTCGAAGCCTGACTCTTCCTGAACCTCGCGGCGGGCGGCTTCGCTGGGGGTCTCTCCCACGTCAGCCCAGCCGCCAGGGAGCGTCCATCGCCCATCGCGGCGCTCGCGCACCAGCAGAATTTCGGGGCCGCCCGCACCATCTCGAAACGCGGCCACGCGCACGTCAAGTTTGGGTGTGGCATGGCCGGCTTCATGGGCGAATAGCTCGCGCACTTTCTCGATGCTGGTCCCGGACCCTAGCGCCATCATTTCGTGCGCGATTTCGGTGATGGCCTCATAGCGCGCGGTATCGTAGCGATCTTGGGAGTAGTGGAGACCATTCTGCGCCATCGTTTGCAGACGCTTGGCCCATTCCACCCACTTTGGTTCTGCGTCAGTAGCCACAGTTGGCATATCCTCCTTAACCGGCTTTAGGCCGCAATCAGGAGGCTTGAATGCAGCTCGCAGCCTCTCCGCGCGCTCTGTCGTCAAAAGCCTTCAGCCTGGCGCAGCCTTTGGCCGCAACCAAAAGAGAAACTCACCACAGAGATCACTGAGGCCACAGAGATTTTCTCCGTGTTCTCTGTGCCCTCTGTGGTGCGCTTTCCTTGCGGGTCGAGAAGTCGATTTCTAAGCCGAAGCCGTCTTGCAAATTCTTCGCGGCACGAGAAGAATTTGGACATTAGTAACACAGAAGCCGCCGAGGACTTCGGTTTAGTTGCGGCCAAAGGCCGCGCTGGTTTCTCACAGCCCTCAGTTGGTGAGTTTTTCAGGTCGATCGGGCTCGCCATGAAAACCGCAACTGAGGAAATTTGAGCTCGTCACCTCAGTAAGTGATAAGTCTTCAGAAAGAAATACACCGTCATGCCCCAGGCCACAGCCATCACCAGCCGCTTTACCTTCTTAGGGTCGACTCGCCGCGCAATCGCAGCACCGCTGTAACCCGTTAGTGTAGCGCCGATAGCCATCACCAGGGCTGGCCGCCACACCACGGCTCGCGCCACGATGAACCAGGTGATAGCCACGCCATTGATCAGCAGCCCTAAAGCGCTGCGCACTCCGTTCATGGCGTGAATATTTCCGACACCACCTACGGCGTATGCCGCCAGCATCAGGATGCCCATGCCGGCGCCGAAGTATCCGCCGTAAATGGAGATGACGAACTGCGCGGCCGTTACCGCCAGAACGGCCTGGCTGCTGCCGTAGACGCCGGGTCCGCCCGTTCCCAGCTTGGCGCCGATGATTCCGCCCAGGGAAAAAAGTGTGCTTGCAAACAGCAGCAGCCAGGGAATGAGCTGAACGAAGGCGGCACTTGGAGTATGCAGGAGCAATCCTGCTCCAGCGGCTCCTCCGGCCAAACTGGCTAGGCCCAGCACGAGCAAAAGGCGGCGCGGCAGGGTGATGTCCTCACGATAGGCCGCTACACTCGCCAGGCCCGCGGGCCACACCACCACTGATGACGTGGCGTTGGCACTCACGGCCGGGATTCCCGCGAAGAGCAATGTGGGAAATATGATGAACGTGGCGCCGCCTACCACAGAATTCAGCGCCCCGCCCAAAGCGCCGGCGAGAAATAGAATGATCTCGACGGTAATCGACAATACTCACCTCTTGGAGCTGTAACGAGTGAACAGATGCGCGCCCTCTGGAGCCCTAGCGCCAGCGGCTACTACTTGTAATCCGTATTGTAGCGGTTCTCGTATCGAATCCGATCAGCTTTGCCATACTTTTGGCCTGTTGTTCACGCTCAGGATGAACTAAAATATGCGTGTAATCCGACGCGAACCAGCGATAAAGGAACTAATCTTCAAGGGAGAAATCTTGTGGCTCGGCTGACCCGGCATGATTTGAAGGAAGACGAATTTGAGGACACCATCGAGAACTTGTGGGAGTTTGCGAGGCAGAACGCCCAGCAAATCATCATCGGCGTAGTGGCCTTTGTTGTGGTGGCCGGCGCCATTGTGGGCTGGCGGTCATACAACGAGAGTCAGGCAGCGGCTGCTAACGCCGCGCTGTCAGAGGCCCTCAAAACGTTCGAGGCGCCGGTCTCGGCGGCTCCCGTGAATCTGTTCAGCAGCAATCCGGCTCAGGCCACCAGCGGCCAGTTTACCAGCGATCAGGAGAAATACAAGACCGCACTGTCGCAATTCAACGCCGTCGCGGCCAAGTACCCCCGCCAGAAGGCCGCCGATTTCGCTCGCTACCAAGCGGGATTGTGCCAGTCCGCCTTGGGCGACGATGCCGCGGCCCAGAAGACGTTGGAGACCGTTGGCCGCTTGCCGGATAAGGACGTGGCTGCGCTGGCCAACCTGGCCCTAGCCGGCGAACTCGCCAAAACGGGCAAGACGGCTGAGGCTGCTAAGGTCTACCAGAACCTCGCCCAGCATCCCGCTGCTACCGTGCCTCGGACCATGGCGCTTTTGGCCGAAGCAGATCTCTATCGAAGCGCGCAACCCGCCCAGGCGCGCGCTATCTACGAACAAGTGGCTAAGGAAGTGGGTTCCGACTCCTATCTGGCCTCCACTGTTCAGCAGCAGATCGAGAGCCTTCCCAAGTAGCCGCAGCCTCAGGCCAGCGCCACGACTCCATGCGCGAAACCCTCGAAGCCGACGTGCTGATTGTAGGCGCGGGGCCGGCTGGCCTTAGTTGCGCCCTGCGACTAGCTCAGCTCATCCAGTCCCAGCAGACCGGCGGAACCCGTTCTTCGCCCACGAGCTCAGGTCTCAGCGCCGAGAGCATCTACGTGCTCGAGAAGGCTGAGGAACTCGGCGCGCACTCGCTGTCAGGCGCGGTGCTAGACCCGCGGGCGCTTCGCGAACTCATCCCCGACTTCGAAGCCCAGGGAGCGCCACTGGAGACGCCGGTCACCGGCGATTCCGTTTACTACCTAACCCGCAGAAGCAAGTTCAAAGCGCCCATCAATCCGCCATTCTTCAATAACCATGGGAACTACATTATCTCTCTCAATCGTTTCGTGAAGTGGCTGGGCGCCCAGGTGGAGCAGAGCGGCGTCAACCTGTTTCCCGGCTTCTCGGGGATGGAAGTGTTGTACGAGGGCGAACGCGTAGCGGGCGTACGAACGGATGACAAGGGAATCGACAGGAATGGCAAGCCGAAGTCGAACTACCAGCCTGGGTACGATCTTCGCGCCAAGGTAACCGTTTTCGCAGAAGGTCCGCGCGGCTCGCTAACCAAGGCACTGGTGCGCCGGCTTAAGCTCGATGACGGTTGCAACCCTCAAGCGTATGGGATCGGCGTGAAGGAGCTATGGAACGTACCTGCTGGCCGCCTTCCAAAAGGACACGTGACCCATACTGCAGGCTGGCCGCTCACGCCGCGCCAGTTCGGCGGTGCGTTCATCTATGCGGTTTCGGACGAGCGCCTTTCCATCGGACTGGTCAGTGGCCTTGACGCCGAAGATCCGCGATTCGACGGCCACAACGCCTTTCAGCTTTGGAAGACTCACCCTTGGGTGCGCAGCCTGCTGGAAGGCGGCCAGATGGTTCGTTACGGCGCCAAGACGGTGCCCGAAGGCGGATACTTTGCGATTCCCAACACGGTTACGGACGGCGCGCTCATCGTGGGCGACGCCGCCGGATTCCTGAATTCCCAGCGCCTCAAGGGCGTTCACCTTGCGATGAAGACCGGGATGCTGGCGGCGGAAGCGATCGTTGAGGCGCTCGCTGGCGGCGACACCTCAGCCCGCGGACTCGCCGGATTCGATCAGAAGTGGCGTTCAAGCTGGGTGCGCGATGAGTTATGGAAGGTGCGCAACTACCATCAGGGATTCGCACACGGGTTCTTTCCTGGCATGGCGCATGCGGCGTTGCAGTTTCTCACCGGAGGACGCGGCGTGCGTGCGCGCTACCCAAGCCACGCCGATTATCAGCACATGAGGCGCCGCAGGGAGATCGACGGCCGGCCGTACGAGCGCGTCAGGCCTGACGGCAAGCTCACCTTCGATAAACTCAAGGATGTATATCATTCCGCGACTCACCATGAAGAAGACCAGCCTTCTCACCTGCGCATCGCTGACTTTGACCTCTGTAACAATCGCTGTATCGAGGAATTTGGGAATCCTTGCCAGTATTTCTGTCCGGCGCAGGTTTACGAAATGGAAGAGAAGCAGGACGGCGGCAAGCGCCTGAAGCTCAACCCCTCCAACTGCGTCCATTGTAAGACATGCGACATTGCCGATCCTTACCAGATCATCACCTGGGTTTGTCCCGAAGGCGGCGGTGGGCCGCAC
>JASHYZ010000651.1 GCA_030042795.1 Terriglobia bacterium
GGGCCGAGGTTCTTTCGGTTGGAGGTGCGATAGAAAACCTGGGTGGGCGCGGAACAGAGGGATTGTAGCACAAGGGCTTAAGTTCTTCTCCGGCCGCGAAGAATTTGCCTTTATAGCCGGAGCAAATCCGATCGTGTCTGGTGGTACCTCTGCGTTCTCTGTGGCTAGAAGCCTTCAACCTGACGCGGCCTTTGGCCGTAACCAAACCGGAGTCCTCGGCGCTCTCTGTGCCTAGAAGCCTCTCAACACAGAGTTCACGGAGATTCTGTGGCCTCAGTGTTGAAGGCTTTTGGCCACAGAGGGCACGGAGAACCTCACTTTGGTTGTGGCCCAAGCCACGCCTTGCAGGGGGGCTTCTCGACGCGGAGAACACGGAGAACTGGGTTTTCCGAGCCAAGTCACGTTCCAAATTTTCATGTCCCCGGGGCAGCGCGGTCGGTGGAAATCAGGTAAATCGCAAAGGCACCCAGAATTCCTCCAATAGCGATGAGAGCCCAGGCGAGATTGTAACTGTGCCGCGTATCGAAGATATAACCTGCCATCACGCCGCCAAACGTCTGGCCCACCGAATCCGCCATGATGATCAGCGCCAGCAGCTTCCCCAGCGCCGCCAGGCCGAAGCAGTCAGCCGCCACCAGCGGTATCAGCATATAATCCGCGCCCATGGCGAAGCCAAAGATCACGGCGAAAGTGACGACCGACGTGTCGTGATGGCGAACGAGCAGCAGGGGAATGGCAGACGCAAGCAACAGGTAAAAGAGAGCCATCACGTTCTTGCGCGTGAACCGGTCCGCGACATAGCCCACCGTTACTCGACCCGCCAGGCTCGCGATGAGCAGAATACTCAGCATGCGAGACGCCCAGCCCATGTCATGACCGGCGTCCCTCAAGAAGAGGATGAAATGAGAAATGACGGTTCCGATGGCCCAGATGGTGAGCGTGCTGCCCATCAGCAGCAGCCAGAAGTTCAGCGTGCGAACGGCCCGGCCCACCGGCACCGGATTTATCTCAACGGCCGGGGCCTCCGCCGTGGCGCCGTCGGGCAGTACCCCTAACTGTTGCGGGGAAGAGCGTGTGACCCAGATTCCGACGGGAAAGAGAATCAGGATCATCATTGTCCCGTTCACTTCGAACGCCCGCCGCCAGCCGAAGCTGCCGACGAGCCAGTGAATCAACAAAGGAGCCGTCGCGCCGCCAAGCCCGAGTCCCAAATAGGCGTAGCCCATGGCACGCCCGCGGAGGGCGCGAAACCAATTCGCAATTAAGACTTGGTTTGGGATGGGCCCGGCCAGCACATAACCCACAACTTCGGTGAAGCAGAGTAGGTAATACTGCCGGAGCGTTGAGATCATTCCCATGAAGAGGAACGAGAGGCCCCCGAATGCGATTCCCCATAGGATCACCGCGCGCGCGCCTACGCGGTCAATCAGCGCGCCGGCGAGCAAACCAAACAGGGGAGCGACCACCACAAAGCCGTAAAAGATTCCGCTATTCGCCTGTTGGCGGGTGAAACCGAGGGCATCAATGAGGGAGACGTAGTAAACCGGAAGGCCGTAGTAAACGATTCCGGTTGTGAGGAAGAGATTCAGAAAGGCTGCAGCCACAATCCACCGGCCGTAAAAGATGCGGCTCTGTTTTACTTCGCTCATAGGATTCCGTGGTCGTCATTCCCGCGATGCTTGTCCTAGCGAAAGTAGGGAGCGGGAATCCGGCACAATCCAGTGCGGAAGATTCCCGCTGCCGGCGATGGAACGCGTGACGACGGACTTCACAGACTATCTTAAGTGGCGAAGGGTGTCTGCACGGAAGTGTGGCCGATTCGGACCCATCGGGTAGAAGGTGTGAGCGATGCAGGGCCTCGCGCAAAGACGCCAAGAGCGCAAAGAAGAACTTCCTGTTCACCGCGCTCAAGCTGCGTCTTTGTGGCTTTGCGTGCGAGTTCGTCTTCGGTCCGGTTGGTAGGGCCGACCCCTTGAGTCGGCCTTGGCCGGGGCAAGCCCCACCCTACAAGGCGAGGACGACCCTTTCTGACCCTGCGTGAAAACCCGTGGATTCCCGCTCCCCGCTTTCGCGAGGGCAAGCTTCGCAGGAATCCACAGGCCTCCGCTCTGAAAGCCCCGTTGCTTCGAGACGCCCATGTGAGACTGGTGAGAAACGCCTCGCTTAGCGCTTGGCAACATAGACGGTGGTATTGGGGTTATAGTTCCGCCAGTCGAACCAGAAGTCCTTGATGGCGGTCACCTGTTCCAGGCAGATTCCCTGGGCCTTCCCCGAGACAGCGCAGCCATGGAAATCCCATTGGCTGCCGGTGGCCGCATCCATTAGCAAAGGCGCGGCTGCGGTCTCTTTCAACCAGGCAATATCGGTTGGGTGCGCTTGTTGGTCATCGAAGACGCGATAAAAGGCCGGTTCGCCTTCAACGCCAGATATGCGGTCGCGAAACACGCGCACGGATTGGCCATCCGGGCCCACTACCAGCAGGACCGGCTCGGTACCCACATGGTCAAGCACCAGCTTCTCTTGAAGAACCGCGTCCAAAGGATACGCCCGGCTGGCCCCGAAGGCCTGAATGCCCAGCATGAGGGAGCGCGGCTTGAGACCCAGGGCCGGATTCGCAAAGCTCAGCACGGTGGGGTCCTTCAAGATTGTCACTTCCCAGTCTTTCTTGGCGTAGTCGGAAGCGTATTTGCCAACATTCTTCAGCACCGCACCGTTCGGCTCCTCCGCGGCCCAGAGACCGAACGAGAGTTCGTCCGAAGGCACAAAGGTCAGATGCCGGCCGGCCATCGGTCCGGAGACAGCCGCGCCAGTGATTTGCTGCCAGTAGGAGCCCGTCTGGTCATCCCGCATCAGAAAGTTCTGGTTGTTGATGCCGGCGAGATGGAAAGTGAACACCAGGCCGTTGCTTTCGCGTCTCCACACCAGACCGGTGTGGCAGAGCGTTCAATAGGTGGTGACGATCGGCACGCCGCCCACCACGTCATTGATGATGTGGTGGTAGGCGATGGTTCGAATGGGATAAGCGCGGGCGCTGCCGCTGAGCTTCACGGCCAGTACTTTGTCATCCGGGTCTATTTTCACCTGCTGGATGGAAGCAAAGAGCGGATGTGTATCCGGGTGAAACATTAACTCGTAAACGTTCACGCGCGAAAGCATGGCAAAGGCGCAGACGAACACCGTGCCCACGGTTGCCAGAATACGTTGCTTGCGCCCTTGCTCTAACCGCCAGTACCAGGCCAGCCCCACAAGCGCGAGAACAACGCAGAGACCCTCGACGATAGATCGAATCTGAATGACGGCCAGCGCGGCTGCCAGCTCGCGCGGCCCTTGGCGACGGAACGGCCGGATTACATACATCGGGTAGGCGAGGCCCGCGAGTGAGACAACGAGCAAGGTAATCAGGAACCAGGAATATGCCAGTTTCTGGCGTGCAGAGCCTGCCATCGCGTGTCACCTCAGCGTACAAAGTTCTTACGGTACCAAGTCGGTCTACTTTATATGATGCGCACGCACTCAGGGCAATACTATAGAAACCTTAGTTGCGAAGAGTATAGGCACTATGAGACACCCACGGCGCAGCAGAGCTAACCTCATCTGTGCCGTCCGACCCTTAGGAAGAACCCGTTGCCCACTCAGAGAGGGTGAGGTGTGGCACACTGTTGACGTGACCTCTCGCTGCGCCCGGATGGCAAAGGTGTTCTCTTTGGTTTATCGGAGGACATCACCTCAGATTATTCTTGACAACAAAGTCCAGATTCGCGTAGCTTAGCACTTCGGCTTCTTCAACGACCGTCGATTCGCACCATAATATTGTACTGTTGCCGCTTGTCGTCGATCAGCGGCGGAGAGGTTTAGGATGGCAGTTGAGGCTTATCTTGCGACAGAGTCGCAATTAGGACGCTCGAAAGGTGAAGGAGCCATTACTCGCCCATCGCTGCTGAAGGACTTGGTGGAGCGCGGGGTGCGAATGACCGCGCAGAGGCGCCTGCTCGTGCGCATTATTCAGGATTCGCCCCGGCACCTGGATGCCGCTGAGCTGCTCAGGCTCGCCAAACGGGAGAATGAAGGCATTGACCGCGCCACCGTTTATCGAACCATTGCCTTGCTCAAGAAGTGCGGGCTGATCGATGAGCTCGACCTCATGCACCTCGAAGGTGAGAAGCACTACTACGAGGCCAAGACGAACCGGGACCACTGCCACATTGCCTGCTTCCGGTGTGGAGCGATCATGGAGTACGCCAGCCGGTCCTTCCAGAAGCTTAAGGAAGAAATCGCCGCGCAGAGCGGTTTTCGGATCCGGGCGGTGCGCCTGGAAGTGGGCGGGATCTGCGGCGCCTGCCAGCGAGCCGGTAGTTCTTGATGCAGTTTTCTTTCTGCCTGATGCGACTATATCGCAACTGTTGGCACTCTCCCGTCGGGGCGAGACCCGGTCGAAAGATCTAGCGTAGGGCAACAGGCCGAAGGAGAAGTTACAAGAAGCTGGTTCAGAGACTTAAGGCCGGTCCCCACGACAAACCTTTTCGCGAAGGGTCGCGGGGACCGGAAATCGACAACCCGATGGGCTGACGATCGGTACTATTATAAGGAAGCCAGCCATCGGTAATCAGGAGAAAAAACAGATGATTAGAACCCGTGCTGGCTATAAGCATCTCTTGCTATTCTTGCGTCCAGTTCTAGCCAGAGGCCAATCTCGGAGCACTTTTGCGAAAGCGCGTACCACACTCTTGCAGGTATTGATTTTGCTGGTCTGGCTGGCCGTTCCGGCATGGGCCAGCGTGGGCGGCAGCATTTCCGGCACCGTGACGGACCAGAGTGGCGCCGTAATTCCGGACGCAACCGTTACCGCAACCAGCACTGAAACCGGAATCCGGCAGACGGTGGCCACGGACCAGAAGGGTTTTTATTCGTTCCAGAACCTTCCGATCGGCCGTTACGACCTCAAGGTGGATGGCGCCGGTCTGAAGCCCTTTCGCCGCTCTGGAATCGTGATTGATGCCAACAGCGCAGTGACGGTTGACGCGATGCTGGAGGTAGGAGCGCGTTCGGACGTTGTTACTGTGACCGAGAATGAACTTCAGGTTGAGACCACAAGCACTCAGATGGGCGAGGTCATCACAGGAACACAGGTCACGACGGTGCCCCTCAACGGCCGTAGCTTTACGGACTTGCTCTCGCTTCAGGCAGGGGTTGCGCCGGTGACGTCGATTACGCCGGAGACCGTGCAGGATGTGGGGGCTAGCGTGCTGTCACCTTCGGGTGACCTGAATCCCGGCACTATTTCGGTCAACGGCCAGCGTGAGTTCGCCAACAGTTTTTTGGTGAATGGAAGCGACGTTGAGGAGGACGTAAATATGGGCGCGGCCGTCATCCCCAACCTCGACTCGATTGCTGAGTTCCGGATTCTCACCAATAACTTCGACGCCGAATACGGGGAGTTCAGCGGCGGCCAGATCAACGTGGTCACCAAGGCAGGCGGCAACGCCTTTCACGGCGATGCCTTCGAATTCGCACGCCGCACGGGTTTCGACGCCCGGAACTACTTTTCTCCGTCGCGCGGCGCCTTCGATCAGAACCAGTTTGGCGGGACGTTCGGGGGGCCGATCCGGAGAAACAAGGTCTTCTTCTTCGGCGACTATCAGGGGACTCGATCGACCCAGGGAGTAGACACCGGCCAGATTCCGGTGCCTTCAGGCCAAGACCGGGCGGG
>JASHYZ010000652.1 GCA_030042795.1 Terriglobia bacterium
ATCCCGATCCAGGTCGGCCAGTTTTTCCTCAGCCACGTTCTGCTTGTCATCGATATTGACGATGGCGTTTTGCCGTTCGTAGTCAACTAGAGCTTTCTGGGAGCGCTCTACTTTGGCCTTAAGCTCGTCCAGTTGCCGTTCCATCCATCCGCTGGCCTGGCGCGTAGCGTCGTATTTTTCGTGGAAGTTATAGTCCACGTAATTGTTCACCAGCGCGTTAACGGCCCGCGCGGCCAGGTCCGGGTCCGTGCTCTCGAAACTGGTCTCAATGATGCGGCTTTCAGGCACCAGAGTAATCCCAAGGCGACTTCGAAACGCGTCCAAGATCTCTCCCCGCCCTATCCGCGAATCTAAGTCCCTTGGCCGCACGCGGCCGGACTGGGGAAGAAATTCGGGATTTGTCGCGAGATTGAGCTGTGCGATGGTCTCGAGCGCGAGGCTCTCGCTTTGCAGCACCTGAACCTGTGTCTTGAGAAAAACGTCGTCTGAATTGGGCAAGCCACGATAGGAGTCCTGCACGGACTGGATTTGCGGCGCCTCGTTGTCAATTTCGATTCGCGCCGTCGCTCGATACACGGGCTTGGTCTTGAAGGCGTAGACGGTGGACAGAGTCAGAGCGATAAAAGCCGTCGTGAAAATGGTCCAGCGGCGCCGCACAGGAATTTCGAGATGCTTTCGAAAATCGGCGCGTGCCGACTCAGGCCGGCCGAAATCTACGAAATTCGCGAGCTCATTCTCGTACTCCGCCAGGGCGAGTGGGCGCGAACCCGTGCCCAGCTTGTGTTCTTGATTCATGAAGCGTGTCGGTGATGAGGGGCGTCTTACCCTTGCTAGGGAACGCGATAAGCCATAAGAGCGGCGGCCTCGGCGGCAGCCTCCCCCGCACGATGCAGCGCGCGCTTTCCAGCGCTGTCGGGTATGAAGAGAATATCGTTCGCCAGCAGCTTCTGGTCGGGGGCCTGACCGTGCAGAATCTTTTCGACATTCACCGGAAGCTCTTGGTCTTCGCCGAGGGCGGGGTTTTTCCGGACAATCACGGCCTTCTTGGCCACCGCTGTGGACTTCAGGTCTTCGGCGAGCGCCACCGCTTTCAGGATCGTCATCTGCTCGCGGTCGTTGTGAAGCGTGAATCCGCCGGCCTTATTGACGGCGCCCACCACGTAGACGACGCCCGCACGCTGGACGGTGATCCGGTCACCCGGATAAAGGGTAATGTTAAGCGCGGGGTCGCCGTATTCGAGCAGGCGCTTCAGATCCACAGTCTGAGTCTCCGCCGCGCTGAAATCAGCCGCATCCCGCTTATCCGGAGGGAACGATCCCAACACGTGTTTCGCGATGTTGCCTCGTGTGACGATAGCCGTGTCTCCTGCGTCGTCCGCCAGGCCTTCCGCCTGGGATAGAGCATCCAGAAGCGTAATGGTGGAAAAGATGGGATAAATTTGCGGCTTCTTCACGGCACCGGCAATGGTGACGGCGTGAGCGCGAGAGGCCTTCACGTTGACCGTCACTCGCGGATGACTCACCATTCCCGAGATGCGAAGCTCTTTGGCAATTTCGTCGCTCAACTGCATTAGAGTTAAACCACCGGCCGGGACCGGTTGCGAAATGAGGGGTAGTGTCAAACGGCCGTCAGCGCCAACGCGATAAACGCCGGATGCTTCGGGCACGTCTAAAACCTGGACGTCCAATTCATCGTCGGCGCTGATGACGTAGTCGCTAGCCGCAACCAGCGGCACACCCGCCGCGACGGAAGGTGCTGCCACGGGCTTGGAGACCGAGGGCCCCGAACTGACCTCCTGCGCGCCGAGGCGAGGGACGACAGTCAAAGCAATCCCAAGACTTGTGGTTAAAACAATGAAACTGTTGGTTCTTGCCACGCGCAAATGTTCCTCATCAACAGCGAGCGGATACGTCAAGTTACATTTGGACGGCGCTCAGGGCCGGCATGGGCCAACCCACGGGCGAGCTTTCGCTTTCAGCCGACAGGCGCTCCACCGTTATCCCGCCGACTTCCACAGCAACTGACTTCTCGAGCACTTCAACAGACAACACCAACCGGCAGGAATTCTTCTTGCGGACCACAATTCCCTCAATGCCGGTGAGCGCGCCGGAGGTAACCCGCACTTTGTCGCCGCAGCTTAAGAAGGGGTAAGGCTCAACTTGGAACCTCGTTTCCAACACGCGGCGCACAGCCTCGATTTCCACCTCGGGAACTAGCGCCGGCTTGCCGCCCCAGCACAGCAGGCAGTGCACGCCTGGAGTGGTCAGAATGTCCAGGCGCCGGTCCATATCACCGCGCAGGAAGACATATCCAGGGAACAAAGGAAGCGGCAGGCGAACGGTGCGATCCTTCCAGCGGCGGACGGAGGTGTAAAGCGGGAGGAAAACGTCAAACTGTTTGCCTGCGAGTCCATTGGCGACGGTTTTCTCATGCTGGTGGCGCGTATAGACCGCATGCCAAACGGCGAAAGGGCTGACTTCGGAGTGGTTCGTCGGATTTTGCACCTGCATAAAGCTCCGCCCTGTGACTTACAGACCGGCTTTTGTCTGTAAGCCGCTACTGGAGCTGGCCAGCCCGTCCCGGAAAGGAAGTCCTCCGTAGAAAGACTGAAGAGAAGCCCTCGACGCGGCAGGAGGGATTACTCTTCCT
>JASHYZ010000653.1 GCA_030042795.1 Terriglobia bacterium
CCACCACGCCGCCCACAATTCCAAGCACGATGTCCACGATCACGCCGTATCCGGCGCCCCTCATGATCTTGCCCGTCAGCCAGCCTGCGATGAGCCCTACGATGATCCAGTAAAGCATCGCTCCACCTCTCTGCGGCCTGTCGGCCGCCCGCAGAATTGTGCTTCACTAAAGATGCTCGAAAACGGCTTTCAAGAGCAAATCCGACCGCGCACGTGCTGAATACAGTTGACAAGGCAAACCGGTAGCACTAACGTATTCACGGGCGCAGGCCAAGCCCGTACCGAAGAGCGGGGTCAGGGATGAAAGCCCCGCCGCGCTGGTTTGTGCCGCCTCTGAGCGGTACCTTATAGTCGCATCCCCCTTTGGGACACCCTGCGCCCTTTTCTCAATCCGGGCAAGAAACCCACGCATGTAGTCCAGGACGATGGGGGTGCGGGCAGGATGCCCGCGCTCCCAAATCGCTACGCTACTTCCCAGTGAGATTCTGCTCCACAGCCTGCCAATCCACTGTGTTCCACCAGTTCGTGATGTAATCGGGCCGGCGGTTCTGGTACTTCAGGTAATAGGCGTGCTCCCACACGTCGAGACCGAGAATGGGCTGCTTGCCTTCCATCAATGGACTGTCCTGGTTCGCTGTGGAGTAAATGTCGAGCTTGCCGGACGAGTCGCGATACAGCCACGCCCAGCCGGAGCCGAATCGTGTGGCGGCCGCAGCCGCGAACTTCTCCTTGAACTGGGCGAAGCTCCCGAAGGTGCTGTTGATGACGCCAGCGATCTTGCCTTTAGGCTCGCCGCCTTTGTTCGGGCCCATCAGGGTCCAGAAGAGCGAGTGATTGGCGTGGCCGCCGGCGTTGTTGCGAACGGCAGTTCGGATGTTTTCCGGAACAATAGCGCAGTTGTTCGCCAGCAATTCCTCGAGGGTCTTGCCTGCCAGGTTGGGGGTGGATTCCAAAGCCTTGTTGAGATTGGCCACGTAAGCGCCGTGATGCTTATCGTGGTGGATTTCCATTGTCAGCTTGTCAATGTATGGTTCGAGCGCGTCCGATGCGTAGGGCAGCGGCGGAACAATAAAGGGCACAACGCCTCCTTTAGCAGCAGTTGAAGATGCCATCGTTTTCCTCCTTACAAGTCTCTTGCTCGGGGTGATGCGGCGAAGCCGGGTGGGGCCTGTGAGCGTCCAGGCGGGGCCCGTCGATCGCCAGCCTTGAACCCCTGTGCCAGCAAGCTGAGTCCACCGGGCGCCACCTCAGGGACAACGGCTCCCGCCAGAATTTTGCTGGCTATTGTTAGATGTTAGCACAGGCGGGACGGGATCGTGCTGGCGGAGGCTGTATGAATTGCGCACTGGCAAGTGCGCAATTACGTCGGCCGCCGCTAGGAGAGCCTGTCCCCGGACGCGCCGAAAAGGGCTGGGCTTCAGAGTTTGTGTGAGAACTCGTGGGTGGCGCCTGTCCGGGGTGGACCCCCGCTTCCGCGGGGGTGACATCGTCAGACTGAGAGGTCCTATTCGGATGCAGTCATTCCCGCGAAGCTTGTCCCCGCGAAAGCGGAGAGCGGGAATCCACGAGTTTTCACGCAGACTCTTCAGCCTTGGCCGGAAGCCCCGCCCTTGCAATGCGTGCCCTGACAGTTCCTCGCAGCAGGCTAGAGCGCCGACTTCTCGATCACATAGTTCTCGAGCACGAGGGTGTCCATCTCGCTCTTGGAGAATGTGTTGAAAGCGTTGGCAGGGGTTGTGACTACAGGTTCGCCTTTGAGGTTGAAGGACGTGTTCAACACCACAGGTGTGCCCGTCGCCTGACCGAAGCGCTCGATCAGACCGTAGTACCGGGGACTCTGTTCGCGAAACACCGTCTGCAGACGGCCGGTTCCGTCGACGTGCGTAATGGCGGGCAGCTTCTCCTTTTTGTCTTCCTTCACCGGAACGACGTAAAGCATATAGCGGGCCGGATAGTGCCGGGTGGCATTCTCCAACTCAAAGTAGTCCTCTACGCGCTCGGCGAGCACCGAGGGTGCAAAGGGGCGATAGGGTTCGCGAAATTTGATCTTGGTGTTGACGATGTCTTTCATGTCCGGATTGCCCGGGTCAGCAAGGATGCTGCGGTTACCAAGCGCGCGCGGCCCCCATTCGAAGCGCCCCTGGTACCAGCCGATCACCTTGCCGGCTTGCAGGTGCTCCACCACGCGATCGAGAAGCTGATCGTCATTGTCGAATACCCGGTAGGGAATGTTTCCGGCGTCCAGGAAGGACCGGATTTCCGCTGAGCTGTACGGCCGGCCCCAGTAAGCGTGATCCATACGGAACACGCGCGGCTTCCCCAGCAAGGTGTTGTAAGCCCATAGCGCCGCACCCAGCGAGCCGCCGCCGTCTCCGGCTGCCGGCTGAACAAAGAGTTCCTCGAAGCCTGTTTCACGGAGGATGCGCGTATTGGCCACACTGTTGAGCCCTACTCCGCCGGCAATGCAGAGCTTTTTCTGGCCCGTCAGCCTTTGGAGATTTGTGGCCATCCCCACCAGCAGTTCCTCGGTAACCTTCTGAATGCTTGCGGCGATGTCTGCGTAGTGCTGGTTCACCTTGCAGAGTTCATTGTAATTAGAAGGCTTCTCGCCGAAATATTGGGGAAATCCGGTACCACCGGTGAAAAAGTGGAGG
>JASHYZ010000654.1 GCA_030042795.1 Terriglobia bacterium
CAGGCAGACCAACGCCGATCGAGAGCGATCCAGAGCTGGCGAGAGGGCGCTCGTTCAATGCTGCGTCTCGAAAACAAGATTGCGATTGTCACCGGAGCCGGGAGTGGAATTGGCCGCGCCATCGCCGTGCGTTTTGCGGCCGAAGGAGCGCGCGTCGTCATTGACGACGTCAACGACACAAATGGCGAAGAGACGGCGGGCATCATCCGCCGGGGCGGCGGCGAGGCGCTGTACGTGCACGCCGATGTGAGCCAGCCCGACGATGTCGCTAAAGTACTTGAGGCTACTATACGAGCCTATGGCCCGCCGCAGGTGCTTGTGAACTCAGCCATCTGCAGCCGCGAAGCGATCTTCGATAACCGCTGGGCGCCGGTCATGGAAATCGGGCTGCTCGGTGCCTGGCAATTCATCCAAGCCGTTTTGCCCGGAATGCAGAAGATGGGCGCAGGTAGCATCGTCAACATCTCCTCGGTGAACGCGCTCATGGGCTTCGGTCACGAGCATGTTTACAGCGGCTCGAAGGCAGCCATGATCGGCCTGTCTCGCTCGCTGTGCGGCGAGGTCGGGAAGGACGGCATTCGCGTGAACTGTATCTGTCCGGGAACAATTCTTACCGACATCTGGAAACCGCTCATCGAGCGTGATCCCAGCCTGGTGGACCGGCTCAAGGCACTGTATCCTCTGGGACGCCTGGGCCAACCGGAAGACATTGCGAACGCCGCGCTATTTCTGGCCTCGGATGAGGCCTCATTTGTAACCGGGGCCGTGTTTGTGATTGATGGCGGAATCAGCGCCGCGCAACTAGGGTTTCAAGTCGGTAGTGGGTCACTTTGAATTCTCTCTCGGCAGGTTCCCCTGTCATTCCCGCGAAGGCGGGAATCCACAGAGGAGAGATGTGTCTTACAGCCTGGATTCCCGCTTACGCGGGAATGACAGGCAACGAAATGCCGGAGAGAATTCAAAGTGACCCACTACTTCAAGTCTGAGGTCTTATGGAGGTTTACGTATGAAGCATTCTGCGGGGTTTTTGCGGCTTGTTGACGATGCGAGAGCGCGCGTGAAGGAAACTGACGTTCATGCCGTAAAGGCGCGCCTCGAAGCAAAAGAAAAATTCACGCTGGTGGACGTGCGTGAGGAGAGCGAATGGGCGCGCGGCCATCTGCCCGGCGCGGTGCACCTCTCGAGAGGAATTATCGAGCGCGACATCGAAGAGCGCTTCCCCGACAAGAACACGGCTCTGGTGCTCTACTGCGGCGGCGGATACCGCTCGGCGCTTTCGGCTGACAACCTGCAAAAAATGGGCTATCAGAACGTGAGTTCGATGGATGGCGGCTGGCGCGGCTGGAACGAAGCCGGTTATCCCACGGAGAACAGCGGCTAGATATCAAAGCGAGGCGTTGCGCCAGCCCGGTGAGCGGCGCCGGCGCAACGTCATCATGGTGAAGAAGTGGTCTAGCTCGAAGCGGAGCGTGCGGCCAGCTTTCGCGCAAAATCAAGCAGAAAGGCGCGATCCGAATCCACCATGCTTGCAACCAGTCCCTTGATCTTGAGCAGAAACCGTGCTTCCGTTCCTCCAGGACCTGCCTCGTCAGCCAGCTCTTCCAAAGACTGCCGCGGCATCAAATGCGGTGTGGAAGGAGCATCTTGTCCGGAGTGGAAGAGCCAATAAAGCGGAACGTCCAGGGCGGCTGCAAACCGCTCCAACGTTTCAAGAGACGGCACCGTGTGCCCGTGTTCCACGCGGGAGATATAGCAGCGAAGCAAACCGCTGGCCTTCTCGATATCACCTTGAGAAAAGCCCTTCTCTTCACGTAGTTGGCGGATTCTCTGTCCGATGATCATAAACTTTGCACCTCGACTTAGCTTATTCAGCTTCTTTGTCATGCGTTGAGAACAAAATATCGGTTGGCGGCCGGTTATTGCTATGACTCTTCAGTACCATGACCAAGGGGCCAGATCGGCTCAGGCTCCGGTAGCTCTGCTCACCAGTAAGGTCCTAAGCGTAGACGTTGAGCTGGCCTGTGAAGCTCTCCATCCTCGAGGCCTCAGCAGCCTCTGTTTGCGCCCGGCACCAGTTTTGCCAGGCAATATCGTTTGCCGTCGCGTTGCCCATTTTCGAGGAAATAGAGGATGTGCTGAGGCACCGTGTTCCTGCCGCGAAAACGCCCTGAGTCTGCATCGCTGCCAGGCGGTGAAAGCCCTTGCTTTGCCCTATGGTTGAGCTTGTGACTGGCCTTTCATTGAGAATCTCTACATCGATAATGCGAGCGGAAGGGATGTGAGACGGCACTATACTAAAAGCTGCGAAGGTGGGCTGATCGTACAGCAGGTTAATATTCCATCCCGACATCGAATGCACCGGTTAGTTCCTCGGAGCAACCACGTGTTCAGGACCGGGTTGCTCTGCCTGCGGGCACGCGTCGTTGATTGCGCGAGCCGGCACGGACGCTACTCCCCAGTGCACGTCACAAACCAGAACTGCGCACGGTTAATAACGCATCTGAGATGGAGTGCGGCGGCGTTAACTGCCACTTTAATCAGTGGGTTGCAACGCGCGATCATGTACTACCAGGGTGCAATCCGGATAATACACATGCGTCACTTCGCTCAACAAGTACCCAAGCGTTTCCCAAAAGTTCCAGAACCTTTCCACGAGTCCAGCCTTACTGCCCGGCACGCGGCGGCGAGGTGTTCGGCGCGAGAACGCCGGTCATTTGTCGCTCCCGAAGTCGAGAGTCTCGAGGTTCACAGAAACTGGCTGACGTTGAGAATTAGGTTAGCTTTGGGCGCCGAGAGCGAATACAAAGTATTGGGCGTGGGTGCTGCCGACGTTGCGGATGCCGTGTTCCTGGTTGGAGGCAATATAGGCGACCGAGCCGGGGCCGAAGGTGGAAGACTGTCCGTTGATAGTTACCGCAAGGGTCCCTTCACAGATCAGAAAGATTTCCTCGTGCTCGTGATGGTGCGCCGGATGCGGCATGGTTCCCGGCGCGAGGTCGGTTTCGTGAAGTTCGATATGATAGCCTTCGTGAGTAACGCCTTCTAGAACGGGCCGGAATGTGTTCCCTTCCTCTACTTTCGCGGGCAGGCTCTCGAAGTTGTAAACCTTGGACGGTAATACCGCATCGCCTGCCGCATCGGCACCGACCGCAAGAAGCGCGGGCAGCAACAGGCATAGTTCTCGTCGCGAGTATTCCATTGATTATCTCCCTTGCTCGCCATTACCTAGGGTGCGCGACCGGTCGGCCTACGGATTCCGGCGGCTGTTGCAAGCCTCGGCCCTACGATGGCTCAGGCGCGGATCTGCCCTGAACCCAGCACCTGGTACTTAGAGGAGGTCAGTTCTTTCAGTCCGAAGGGACCGCGACAGTGCAGCTTCTGGGTGCTGATTCCCATCTCGGCGCCAAAACCGAACTCGCCGCCGTCGGTAAAGCGGGTGGACGCATTCCAGTAAACGGCCGCCGAATCGACCCTTTGTAGAAATTCGCGCGCCCGGCCTTCGTGGCGGGTCAGGATCGCGCCCGAATGCGCCGTGGAGTAGCGATTGATGTGGGCGATCGCTGCATCTAGGTCTTTCACGACAGCTACAGCCATAATAAGCGCCGAGTATTCCGTGAACCAGTCATCTGGCCCGGCGACGCGCACGTCAAGCCCTGCCGCGATACGGCGCGTCTCCGCGTCCCCTCGAACTTCTACCCCCGCGTCCATTAGCTTCCTGGCGATTCGCGGGATGTATTCGGCAGCGATAGCCCGATGAACCAGCAGTTTCTCGGCCGCATTGCAGACGGAAGGCCGCTGGGTCTTGGCGTTGATCACCACCGCATCGGCCAGATCAAGGTCTGCATCCTCATCCACGTAGATGTGGCAATTACCGGCGCCGGTCTCAATCACAGGGACGGTCGCCTTCTCCACGACCCGGCCGATCAAATCCGCACCGCCCCGCGGAACTAACA
>JASHYZ010000655.1 GCA_030042795.1 Terriglobia bacterium
CACAGGCTCCTTGTCGGGCAGAAGCTGGCGGAAATATTGGTAGCGCACCTTCAAGCGGCCGTCCTGGACGGCGCTCTCAAGCGAGTCGAGGCCGCGCGGCGTGGGTCCCGAAACGCGAGCGCCGTCCGGAGCGAAAACACTGCCATGACAGGGGCAGAAGAATTCCTTCTTCTCGGCGTTCCAGGGCACCTGACAGCCCAGATGAGGGCAGATGGCTGACAGCACCTCCAACTGGCCGTGGCTGTCTTTGGTGACGTAGACGGCCTTCTGCGAGAGAGACTCGCGCCAGCCGTCGACTTGTGAGAGGGTGATCATCTTCTGGACAGGATCGGAAAGCGATGCAAAGTCGCTGGCGGAGCCTACGTCAGACCAGTCTGCGTCATCCGACTTCGCGAATATCGGGTAGAGTGCGAATCGAACCAGAGGGATCGCCAGCAGCGCTCCCGCCGCGGCCATCACGGCCCCGAGAGCGGCCGCCAGAAAAGACCGCCGGTCCGGTGACGGTGCTTGCTCGCTCGTCTCAGCCACCGCTGGGTTCTCATCGTGCGCATCATGTGGCATCACTCGACTCCCCAAATGAAGCTCATTATCATAACCGAATTCTGAAGTGCTATACGGAGCGCATTAAGTTGTGTGCAAGGGCACGGCTTCAGCCGTGCCCTTATGGGCTGCACCATGCGTCACGATTTATTGCGCTCTGTATAGATGACACAGGTTTGTCATAGGTTTGTACAAAGATGGTCGTTTGCTGACTGGTGAGGTTGCGTTCACTAGGCCGTTCGCAACGCGAGAACCGGGGAAGACGATGGACCCCAGGCGAATGTTCTGCGCTATACTCGGGGCGTGCGCCAAGCGCAGCGGTTTGCTGCGCTTCAGGCTTGCGGGGATCGATGAAGTACATCAAGTATGGCCGCCACGTCGCTGACGCTCTTGAGGGCTTAAGCGCTGAAGACCTGCTTAAGCTGCTCGAAAATTACCTGCTCGACAGCGGCTTCCATAGCCACTACTTCGATTTTTCCGAAATGGACTCGGAGCGCACGCTGGAGGAGCTTCGAGAGGCGCTGCTTGAGGCCATGCGGGACAGCGAATTGGTTCCCGAGGAATTGCTCGAAGAACTTATGAAGCGGGCGCTCCAGTCGGAAGGAGATACCTCGCCGCTCGAGCAGGTGCTGAACAGGCTCATCGAACGGCTCGCGCAGGAGGGGTATATCTCGATCGACGCGCCGCCACAGCCGAGGGATCGCGAAGAGGGTGAGGCCGGAACGGTTTCCGGCGCCGAAGGGCGGGTGAAGTTCGAGGTCACCGATAAGGCGCTCGACTTCCTCGGCTTCAAGGCTCTGCGGGATCTCCTGGGATCGCTGGGGAAGTCTAGCTTCGGGCGCCACGATACTCGTGAACTCGCTACTGGGGTGGAGGCTTCTGGCTCGACGCGCCGCTACGAGTTCGGGGATACGCTTAACCTGGATGTAAATGCCACGCTCCTGTCGGCCATCCAGCGCGAAGGTCTGAAGATGCCGCTTGACCTGGACTACGCCGATCTTCAAGTGCGTCAGGCTGAGTACCAGAGCTCCTGCGCCACGGTGCTGATGCTCGACTGCAGCCACAGCATGATTCTGTACGGCGAGGATCGCTTCACGCCTGCCAAACGCGTGGCGCTCGCCCTCTCTCACCTGATCCGCAGCCAGTATCCGGGCGACTCGCTGCATATGGTCCTTTTTCACGATTCGGCGCAGGAGATTCCGATTGGCGAGCTTGCTCGGGTGAAGGTGGGTCCGTACTACACCAATACGCGCGAAGGCCTGCGCCTTGCGCAACGCGTGCTCTCCCGGCAAAAGAAGGACATGCGCCAGATTATTATGATCACAGACGGTAAGCCATCGGCGCTCACGCTCGAAGATGGACGCATTTACAAGAACGCCTTCGGTTTGGACCCGTTAGTGGTCTCGGAGACCCTGCGCGAGGTGGGTCGCTGCCGACGGAACGGAGTCTTGATCAACACCTTCATGTTGGCTTCCGATTACGGTCTGGTGAACTTCGTACAGAAGGTCACGCAGATCTGCCGGGGCAAGGCATATTTCACCACTCCATACACATTGGGGCAGTACCTGTTGATGGATTACATGGAGAAGAAAGTCAGGACGGTACACTGAACCGCAAAGTTGGCACAACGAACGTTCCACAACCGGTGACGATTACCAAATTGTGTGACAACTCCAAAAGTCATTGTAAAGTGCTTGTTTACCGCCCTCTAGTCTTTAGCCAGACCAACACTTGTCCAGTGTCTCCGACGCGCAAAGAAAAGCGCACCACAGAGGGCACAGAGAACACGGAGAAAGCCTCTGAGGCCTCAGTGATCTTCTGTGGTGAATGCTTCTTTTGGTTGCGGCCAAAGGCTGGCGTCAGGTTGAAGACTTCTAGCCACAGATTTGCTCTGGCCATAAAGGCGAAATCTTCGCGGCTAGAAGAAGGACTTAAGCCCTTGGCTACAGTGAATCTTACTTTTACTCCTAAACAGAGCTCGCCGGTGACCGGCTTCCTCCGGGTGGTGCCGCTAGCATGCCAGCCTCCACTATGCCGGCGGATTACCCCCCAACTCAGCCGCTGTTCGTCCTCTGTAAATTTTTTCTACGATAGTACTTGACAAGCGCGATAGTGCCAAATACACTTATGGCGATCAGCACCACGGGGCTGTTTCAGACGGGTGGCGTAAATCAGAACGTTAGCAAGTAAGACAGTGCCCGACTTTCAAAAAGGAGAAGAGAGCATGTCGATAAAGCAACTGGTGCCACGAACATTGATGATGGTTCTTCTGGCAGGAGTGCTGGGAGCAGCTCCGGTTTTTGCTGGTTCAGCAGTAATCGGCTCGGTCGCGGGGAGCCTGAACGCCACGGTAGGCGGGCAAGCCCTGGTGCCGAATTCGGTGATTTTCAGCGGGGA
>JASHYZ010000061.1 GCA_030042795.1 Terriglobia bacterium
TGGCCGCCTATCTCGAACCCGCGGTCCGCGAGAACGCCAATAGGAAAAAGTCCGGTGCGGCGCGCGACTCCGGCGCGGATTACCGGCCCACCGCCGTTGCCGAAGCGCTCGCGCAGGAGTTGCACGCACTCGCGGGCTGGCTTGGTCTTAGCTCGATCGCGGTTGGGCGCGGGGGCGATTTCGCCCGTCCACTCGCCGCCGCTCTCGAGGCCTGACGGCTACCGAAGCAGGCGTTTGCGCCGTCCCGCTCGCTGTAGCCGCAAGAATTACCATTAAGGTACCTCACATCCTCCCGTGGGCTCTCCTAAGCGAGGGCTGCTATAATCATACTGAGCCGGATAACGCCGCATGCACCTCAAGACCTGTCCTACGTGTCACGCGAGGTACCCGTTGGAGGTGGAGGTGTGCCCTCAGGATGGTGCGCGGCTTGAGGCCGAAAGCGGCTCGGCCGAAGCCCAAGCAGGATGGCCCGCCGGGAAAGTGGTGGGCGGCAAATACCGAATTTCGAGCCGGCTGGGTGAGGACGAAATCGCTGCCGTTTACGAAGCGCACACGATGTCCCTGAACGCGCCTCGCGTGATCCGTGTGCTACAGCCCCGTTTCGCCGCTGACGCCCGGGCCTCCGAAGAATTCCGGAAAACCGCTGACCTGCTCCAAAAGGCCGCGCAGGCCAACGTGATCGCGGTGGAAGGGCGCGGCAAGGCGGAAGACGGGCGTCCCTTCCTGGTAACAGAGTCCTTTCAGGGTCAAACGCTGGCCGAACTTATGCAAGCCGAGGGTCCACTCGAACCCCAAAGAGCCTGCGCGATTACGAGGCAGGTAGCCCTGGCGCTTTCGGCGGCGCACCGGCTGGGGCTGCTTCATCTCAGCCTAGCGCCGTCGAGCATTTTGGTATCCGGCGCACCCCTTGAAGAGAGCGTGAAGGTTCAGGGTTTCGGTAACGCCTACGTTCGCATGTGCTGGCAGCGAACCGGGCGCTCGTCCTCCGAGGTGACGCTTCGCGACTACTTGCCGGCCGGCCTGCGATATGCTTCGCCTGAACTGGCGCTGGGAACGCCTCCTGAGCTTCTCGACGAGCGCACTGACCTTTACTCACTGGGCACTATGCTTTACGAGATGCTGACCGGGCGGCTTCCTTTTGCGGCTGCAGAAGTTGGGCAGGACTCGGGCGCGGCTGCGGAGCCGGACGTCGGCACACTGGCAGCGCGTCTCGAAGGCCTGCCCGAACCGCTGGCGGCCGGTTACGGCGGTATGGCAGTTCCTGCGCCGCTCGCAACGCTGGTGATGGCACTGATCGAGAGCCGGCCCGAGCTTCGCCCTCCGAGCGCGCAAGACGCGATTGAAAGGATGGCTCTCGCACAGAGCCGTGTGGCGGCGCTGGTCAGGCCAACCTTGCGGGCTGAATCCGCGGAGAGCACGATGGCGCCGAGCTCTGCCGAAGTTACTCCTCCCCGCACACGTGGCTCGGCGCGCGTAGAGCCCGTTGAGATGAGTCAAATAAAACCGGCGCCCGAGCCGGACTTAGTTACCGCGCCTTCTTCATCTGCCGAAGCGGCTCTCGATGCCCTGGACCTGAAAGCAAAGGCTTTGGACGTGCCGGTTCCACGCCCAGCCGCCGTTCCCATTCCTGAGGCAGCGACTGTTTTGCGAGAGCTAACTGCTGACCGTCAGCGTTCCAGGCCTGACACCTCGATCCTGTTCAAGAGTGACCGCCCGCCCGGCCCCTCCCATGTGCGACGGTGGGGCCTGGCGGCCGTAGCCGTGTTGGTCCTGACCGCGGGCGCCTGGTTCTTCATCACCCGGGCCCAAACCCAGTGGCTCGGCGCCGGTCCCCTGAGTCCCATCAAGTCGGACGAACTTCGCAGCGTGGAAGGGGCGAACGCTCCAGCTTCGAGTTCATCTCAGCCAGCTTCGAATTCCGCCGCTCAGTCTCAGGCCAGCGCCCCGGCGGTGGGCCAATCGTTTCAGCCCTCGCAACAACCGGTCACACAGCCACCGGTAAGCGGGCCGCCAGCAAGCCAGCCGGCCTCTCCCATCAATGCGGCAAACGATGCGGCCGCTGGTGGCAAGCAGGCCAACGGCACGGCGCCTGGCGCAAAGCCAGGGAACGCCCTAGTTTCTCCGAAGCCGGCCGGCGGCGCTGCATCCACGGCTAATTCGCCGGTCCCCAGTCCTGACGATGTTGCCGGCCAGGTGAAGCGCGCGATCGCCGCCGGAGACGTTTTCTTCGAGCTGGGCCAGTATGACTACGCGATCCGCGCTTACCAGGGTCCACTGAAGTACGATCCCACAAACCAGGAACTTAAGGTCAAAATCGAACGCGCCCGCAAAGCTAAGGCGGCCGAGGAGCAGTATTTAGGCGAGTGACGAATAAGACCGGAGAAGGTTCTAAAACTAAGACAACAATTACTCGGCCCAACCATAAGAACTGCTAGCTTATTTCTCGAAGCCCCCAACGTCCCACGCCATCGGCGCCCAGCGGCTCTTCGTCCCCCTATGAACTCCTCGGCGCGGGGAGGCACGGCACGGTAGGCGTTCCAATCATCTCCAATGGGCCGCGTTCGGAAGGCGACGAAAGCCGGGATGAAACAGCGAATGGTGAGCGGGGAATGGGCGATGACCTCGGGGCGGGAGCCACGTTGGGAGCCGCAAACACGGCCAAACGAGGCATGGACGAGCGCAAAAAATCAATTTCAACGAACAATCCCAGAATATTGTTGATAATTTATAGTGGTTAATCGCATCTGGCATATGGGAGAGCGAAACGTTGTGTCTCAAACCGGCTTCCCAACATCCCAGTGGCTGAGTATATTCTTGAGTTTGTTTCAGGAGGCGCGATGCCACATTACAAATATCTGATCGTCGGCGGAGGGATGACGGGGGATGCGGCGGTGAACGGCATCCGCGAAGCCGATCCCAATGGATCCGTTGGCTTGATCGGCGCGGAGCAGGATAAGCCTTATAACCGTCCGCCGCTTTCCAAAGGCCTGTGGAAGGGTGAGGCGCTGGACAGCATTTGGCGCGGTACTGAGAATCAGAAAGTGAGCCTGCACCTTGGCCGCAAGGCGCAATCTCTCGACAGGGCCAAGAAGACTGTGACGGATGACCAAGGGAATGCTTACACCTTCGAGAAGCTTCTGCTGGCCACGGGCGCCACGCCACGCCGGCTTCCCTTTGACGACGGCTGCGTCATTTATTACCGCACGGTGGAGGATTACCGGCGCCTGCGCGCGCTTACCGGGCAGGGTCACCGGTTCGCGGTGATCGGCGGCGGCTTCATCGGCTGGGAAATCGCCGCGGCGCTGGCCATGAACGGCAAGGAAGTTGTGATGCTCTTCCCCGAGGAAGCGATTGGCGGACACATTTATCCGGCCGATCTCGCCAACTTCCTCAGCGGCTATTACAGGCAAAAGGGAGTGAACGTGGCGCCGGGAAGCACAATCGCCGGCTTGAAGCGGCATGGTCAGGGCGCCACGGTGAAAACGCAGGGGCAAGGTGAATATCAGGTGGATGGCGTGGTGGCCGGCATCGGCGTCACGCCGAACGTGGAGCTGGCGCAGTCAACGGGGCTCCAGGTTGACAACGGCATCGTGGTGGACGAATTTCTACGTACGAGCGATCCGAACATTTACGCCGCCGGGGACGTGGCGAATTTTTCGAATCCCGCGCTTGGAAAGCGCCTACGAATGGAGCACGAGGACAACGCCAACACCATGGGCCGCGCAGCGGGCATGGCGATGGCGGGCAAGGCCAACCCGTATCACCATCTTCCATTTTTCTACTCCGATCTGTTTGACCTCGGATACGAAGCCGTGGGCGAGATCGACTCGCGTTTGGAGACTGTGGCGGACTGGAAGGAGTCACATCGCGAAGGCGTCGTTTACTACTTGCGTGACGGCCGCGTGCGCGGCGTGCTCCTGTGGAACGTTTGGGGTCAGGTGGACGCGGCACGGGAGTTAATCGCCCAGCCGGGTCCGTTCCAGGCCGCCGATTTGAAAGGCCGTCTTCCAAAGGTCCAGTAGCTCACGGGTTAACGGCGACAGAACGAAGGGCGGGCCTTTATGGCCTGTGTGAAAACTCGTGGATTCCCGCGTTCGCGGAAATGACGGCATTGGAATTGGCCCAGTAAATCCAACGGCGTCACCCTCGCGCAAGCGGGGTTCCACGCCGGGCAGGCGCCAAATCTGAGTTTTGGCACCGGCTCTGGGGCCGCACGCCCACGGTGAAACGAGGGAACCATGAGACGCCGAGCTTTCCTGAAGAACGCAACCCTTGGGGCCTTGACGTCCCAACTGAGGGGTTGGAGCCATGCGGGAGCTTATCGGGCTGCAGAGCCGAAGCGGATCGCCTTCGGCGGCATCCAGATCGAGTGCAGCACGTATAGCCGCATTCGCGCCCGCATGGAAGACTTTACTGTGTTGAGAGGCCGCGCGCTGACGGACGACCCCTTCTTTAGCCTGCTGAAGGCGTATCCTTACCTGTTCCAGCCCACCCTTTTGGCAACGGCCGTTCCCGGCGGACCCCTCGCGGCAGACACATACAAGGCGCTGAAAGCGGAGTTTCTTGGGCGGCTGACGGACCTGCTTCCGTTGGACGGTCTCTACCTGGCGATGCACGGCGCGATGTTCGTGGAGGGCATGCAGGATGCGGATGGCGACTGGATCGCTGCGGCTCGTCAGGTAGTCGGAGAGAAGTGCTTGATCACGGCGAGCTTTGACCTGCATGGCAGCCTGAGCCGCCGGGAGATCGACACGCTGGATATGCTCTCCGCTTTTCGAACTGCTCCTCATATCGACCGTGAGGAGACCGCCAAGCGTGCTTGCGACATGCTGGTCCACTGCCTGGATCAGCAGATTCGGCCCACCATGGTGTGGGCTCCCATTCCGGTCCTGATGCCGGGCGAACGCAGCAGCACCCTCTACGAGCCGGCCAAGCGCCTGTGGGCGCAACTCCCCGAAATGAACGCCAGGCCCGGCGTGCTGGACGCCTCCTTGCTTGTAGGCTATGTCTGGGCAGACGAGCCAAAGGCCACGGCCAGCGCTGTTCTGACCGGCACCCAGCCGCAAGTGTTGAAGGAGTGCGCGCTATCGCTCGCCCAGCAATACTGGGACGCGCGCAAGCAATTCAAGTTCGATGTGCCTACCGGCACACTTTCGGAATGCATTGAAAGAGCGGAAAAGCTAGGCACGAAGCCCGTGGTCATTTCCGACTCCGGGGATAATCCCACCGGAGGCGGCACAGGTGACCGGGCCGAGGTGCTGGCCGAACTCATCCGGCACAAGGTTCAGAATGCCGTGATCGCCGGCATCGCTGACCGGCCCGCGACCGAAGCGTGCTACCGCGCCGGCGTGGGGGCGGAGATCCCGCTGCGAATCGGCGCCACGCTCGACCCGTTGGGAAGCAAGCCTGTGGACGTGAAGGCGAAGGTTGTGTTCTTGCTGTCTGCCGACAAACTGCCGGAACGGCAAGCCGTGGTGGATGTGCAGGGCATTTCGGTGGTGTTGACCGCGAGACGCCGGCCTTTCCACGAGATACGCGATTTCACTTCTCTGGGTCTGGAGCCTACGAGCTTCAAGATCGTGGTAGTGAAGGCAGGATACCTGGTGCCCCCAATTGCGAAGATCGCAAATCCAAACTTGATGGCGCTCTCGGACGGCGCCATCAACGAGGACATCGAGCACCTTTCGAACCAGCATCGCATTCCGAGCTATCCGTTTGTGCCCGACTTGCAGTGGAAGCCCTTTGTAGTGGTCTCCGCGAGATCGCCTCAAGGGGTATAGATGGCGGTTCGAAGCTCGTGGATTCCCGGTTGCGCGGGAAGGATGGCACTGGAATACAACGTTTTGTTTCGGCGGCGTCACCCTCCGCGGAAGTGGGTCCGCACCGTTCCTCTGCTCGGTTCAGCCAGATGACTGCACGCACTCCACTCTTTTGTTTCCATCCTCCACTCAGTC
>JASHYZ010000656.1 GCA_030042795.1 Terriglobia bacterium
CATGAAATGCTCATACTTGATCTCTATGACGCGCTGCACGCAATCGACGCCATCACCGGCGCCACCACCGTGGATGACGTCCTGGGCGTCATCTTTTCGAGCTTCTGTGTCGGAAAGTAACGCCGGTGTGTGCCCAGGCGAAGAGCTATAATAAGTGTTGTCAAAGAGCGCTTGATACGTCATCGCGGTTTCAGAGATGGCTACCCGCTCGACTTGCCGAGCCTGCTAGATTACCGACTGCGTTCGACGCTGCATTTGGCCGCCACTATATCTCTTTTTCGTCGAGTAGTTGCAAGCACTTCAGGATGCGAGGCACGTATTTGTCGATAGGATTTGCAAGCGCAGCATCAGTAATTTCCATTTGTCACCCTCACACCAATTCTAAAAACTCCTGAGTTCGGGCGGACGTCCGCAAAAGCTAGGAACCTACGGAGGGCCCCTCGCTCCAATTGCGAGGGGTCCTCCGGTTATTTCGATTCGCCGCCTTGAAGGTGTTGGCGTCCGTCAATGCGGTAAAAGGCGGCCCAGCACTCCGGCCGAGAAGGCGTCGCAACCGTCGCCGCCGCAGGCACCTACCCCCCCATTGGTGGGATCGAAGCTCAAGCCGAAGTAAGGGGAGTCAAAAAAAGAGGCGTCCGCCGGCGCCGGCGGGCCGAAGGCGTTTGCCGGCGGGCCGTTGACGTATTCGACATCGGACTCAAAAAATACTCCGCTGCAGTAAGGATCGGCTGTGTTTGTACACAGTGGGACAACGGTCATCCAGTATGTACCGGGCGCAAGGACGAGATTTAATCCTGTTACCTGCACCGTGTACTCATACAGATCAAAAGCGCTACGACCTGTCGGTGTGCTGGTGGCAGCGGAGGTGCCGGAAGCGAGAACCGTACCCGCGCCGCCCGGATACACGCCTTCGTTAATGGACCAGAAGGCCGCCGCCTTGGGCTGATTCGGCTCCTGGTCAAGCACCCCATAACTCGCTTGATTGTTCGAGAAGAGCCCCATCACGTCCCATGCTTCTCCCGCCGGCACGGTGAAGGGTACCCAGGTTGCGGCGCCATACGGAGATCCTGATACAAAGCTGTCCGTCTCGTTTGCCAAACCGTTTGGCAAAAAAGGAGGGCCAAGGACGTTATCCACAAAGTCGCCGCCGTAAAACAAGCAGCTCTGGGCGGGATTGCCGCACTTTCCGCTGGTGGCCTTTGTGAGTTGGGTGGGGCTCTGAACCTTCACTTGCGAAAACGGTCCATAATCTTGAATCGTGGGCTTGGGTGTTCCTTTGTAGTCCTGCGCCGGCGCGGACTGAACGAACGGAATCAGCGCTGCAACCAGCGCCATCGAACAGACTGTCCTTTTCACCATATAATCGACTCCTCCTTTTGAAGTTTTTGGATACTTGAATCAGCGTGCCTGTCTGAGATTCCCACCGGCCACGGGCCAGCGGCATTTGGAACGGCTTCGAATCTGTTTCTGTCCGGCTGCCTCCTTTCTTCCACCCAGCGTCCATCTCAGCGGACTTCTTCTTAAGCGATTCGGTAGCGGCAAAGCCGCTCCGGGTTGGTCCCAAGAAGCATCGGGGACGGTGAACCCCCTGGTTCTTCGGTTCAAGACAAACTGGTTGGAAGCTTGGAAAGGAAGCGCCCCGCGAATACAAGCCGGTCCGAAGTCTGTTAACAGCCACGGGCTTACCCCCCTTCCAACGAAGCTGCTTGCTCAACTACAGGGCTTGCGCGTTTTCACCTTTGAGCGCCGCCAACAGGATCGCACACTCGAGGCGCCTGTAGCAGCGTGCGGAGACTGCCGCCACAGGCGAAACATCAACTTCACTCACACCGTAAATCAGCAACGGTCACGCCTTCATCGAAACACGTTCCGGCGCAGCTAATTAAGAACGGCAAGGGTGACCTGAGTCGTAGCCGTAATGCCGCCGCCTGTGGCGTTAATCGTAATCGTATGTTTTCCGAGCGGGGCTGATTTTCCCACTTTTACTGTCATCGTCGAGGTCCCTGAACCCGGCTTCGGTATGGACTTAGGGCTGATGCTCACAGACACGCCCCCGGGGAATCCCGTCGCCGACAAAGAAACAGCAGACTTAAAGCTGCCGGAAACAGCCGTGGTGATTCTGGTGGCGCCGGAACTACCCCTGGCGACACCAATCGAGCTTGGTGACGCGCTAACGCTCAAAGGAGGCGGAGGCGGCACTGTCAGCGAGACCGTAACGAGTTCGGTGATGCTACCTGACGTCCCTTGGACCTTTATGTTATAGGTTCCCGGGGCTGTGGATTTGCCGACGTTAATCGTCAAAGTCGCAGTCTGACTCCCGGTAATCGAACTTGGGCTGAGGCCTACGGTTACGCCTGTGGGCTGGCCAGTTACAGATAAGGAAATGGGAGAGCTAAAGCCGTTCGTCCCAGTGCTGGCAATGATGGATGTGACAGAAGTTCCCGAACTTGCTGGCTGCACCGTGAACGAAGCGGGCGAGGCCGTAAGGCCAAAGCCAGGAACGCCAATTGTGTTGATTAGATCGGTGATCAGGCTGCTCCCGTTCGGACTTCCCCAACCGGTGGCCAAATCGTAGCCGACTTCAGCCGAGTAGCCGTTGCTACCGCTGGTGATGTCGTGGAAATCAGAGTCATAGGTCGGCCCCAAACCGAGGTCATAAAGGGCCGGATTGATGAAGCCGAGTGTGGAAGGGGCGCCGTTGGCGAGCGCCTGCTGATTGATGAGAGCCAGGTAGCCGGCCCACATCGGGGCGGCAAAACTGGTGCCGCCATAGAGGTTCGCAGTGCAAGGCGACTGGTCGGCGCAGACGTAAAAGGTAAAATTCGCATTGGCGGAGACGTCCGGGCCGTTACGATATGTAATTGAACACTCGGAGCAGTAACTGCTGGCGGTTGTCGTTTGCCAGAAGGGAATTGTAAACTTTTCGGGCGAGATGCCGCCTCCGCCGTCCGCCCAAGCGCTTTCCGAAGCCCAAGGTCCGGCAGGGCCGGTGGTCTCCAGGTCTGTTCCCCCCACCGACGTCAGATACGGGTCATCCATCGGGAAAAATACATCAGACGTTGACCACTTACCACTGTCACCGGCCGCTTGGAACAGATTCTGGCCCTGCGCGGCAAACTCCTGGAAGTAAGGGTCGTCCGTACTCGGATCGGCCGGTAACCAGCCCCACGAGCAGCTCAATTGAGCGTTCAGCGGGGTGGCCGTAGCCATGGCGTTGGAAATAGCGGGATCGGTCGAACCGATGTACATCACGAGGCTGGTGAGACCAGGGGCCATGCCGAGCGCCTGGGTCATGTCAATGGTCTGCTCGGTGTCATCACAACCGTCGCTAGCGAGGCAGCTCGTGCTTGTCCCATCCACGGAGTCGAGCGTTATGAGGACGTTATTCGTTTGGCCGATGTTCGCGTAGTATGTGTCCAAGTCAGCTAAATCAGTGCCTAGGAACTCAAACAAGCCGAGTGACTGACCAGCGCCAGTGAGAGATGTTCCTTCGTAGTAAGCCGCCCTCATGTCGCTGCCGCAGAAGGATTGGTCAGGACAGGAGCCAGTCGTCGCCTCAGGCTGCGCCTCCAAAGGTCTACGAGTCAAAGCAGGCTTTGGGATGGAATAGTTGTCCAGGCCTGAGATGTGCCAAAGTTGGACCCCGAGGTTCGGCGTGGGTTCGCGGTCGGGAGCGAAAAAGGTGCGGTTTTCGGTGGGATGCTGATACACACCCATATTCACATGGAGGGCAGCCTCGATAGCCGCCACTGACCCCGTCACGTTGAGGTTGACGCGATTGCGGGATGTACCCACCACCGCGAAGCCGTTGGCTTCCGCCCAGCGAATCACGGCATCATAATCCTGTTGGCTGGGACCAAACATCTCGGTAAATTCGTCCAACGAGAGGAAGTGGCGGAAAGAGGGGCTGGAATGATCGTAAAGATCCTTCAAAAGCCTGTTTAATGCGGCTTGGTTGCGAAGCGGCAGAGCCAACACCAGGCGCATCGTCTGGTTTGACGGGAGATGCCCGACGAGTCGCGCCTGTCCATTAAGAGTGACTTCACGGACATGGCGCGTTAACGGCGGTAGTGACTGCGCATGACCAACAACATTCGCGGTTGAAACAAATGCGACGAACGCCACAAGCAGGGTGCGGAAAAATGTTTGGGAACGTGTCATTCCGAGCGTCAGCGAGGAATCTCGCTCTGAAATTAAGGGAAATACGAGATTCCTCGTCGCCTTGGGCTCCTCGGAATGACAGATTGGACGGGTTTTTCTGCAGCCTGCTAGGGACACACTTAGCCTTCGAGTCATGATCTCTCCTCCGATATCAGAAATCTGCTTTTACGGTTATGGGATGACTGCTGAGAAGGCCCCCCTGTCTCAACTACATATCAATTGTACGGACCACATATCTCTCGCCGAGATACGTAACGAGACTTAATATTTTCCCCTTGTTCGATACCCACGGTACTATACACCCTCTGGTACCGGTGTCAAGGCGTAATTTTGGTATGACGTAGGGGCGGGCCTTGTGCCCGCCCAACTGATTTAACGGCCTCGAAATGCAGGCACAAGGCCTGCCCCTACGTCATACTGAGTGTTTGCGGTCCCGTCACGAGCGCTACCTGACCGGACAAATCAAAACGTGGGAAGCTTTCCATCTGCACTCCTAATAGTCCGTGGTCCGTTGCCCGTTGCCCTTTGTTAATAGTTCGTAGATCGTTGTCTTTAGTCCGTATTTAGGTCTCTCGTTCCCACTGAATCTGGGCAATCACAAAGAGCAAGGACAGGAAATGGTCGGTGAAGGACAAGGGATTAAGAACCAAGGACAACGAACACCGAACCACGAACTACGATCTACGAACCAAGAACCAAGGACAAGGGACAACTGACGGATTATTGTCCAAAGTCCATCCAGAGTCTTAAGTCGCGCACGTTGTTGCCGGTGTACCCCACCTCAATGGTGTCACCCAGCGTCCGAAAGAAGTGGTAGGAGTCACTCTCCTTAAGATAGCGTTCGGGGTCAAGGCCATGAGCCTGGGCGCGGGCGAGCGTCTGTCCGTCGGCGACGGCGCCGGCCGCAGGGCTGTTGCCATCAAGGCCATCAGTGCCGGCGCTGAGCACCACCCGATTGCGTCCGGCCACGAGTCCGGCCGCGTGCAAGACGAAGGCTTGGTTACGCCCGCCGATGCCGGGCCCGGTCACCGGACACGTAACCTCTCCGCCGACGATCAGGCTGACCGCCTTACCTGGGTGGCGCGCCGCCAGCTCATCGAGTGCCGCAGAGTTTGCGGTCGCGACCGTGCGAAAATCCGCGTCCCAGGGACCCCGGTCGACTTCAGCCACCAGACCCATATTTGTGGCGGCCTCCTTCGCGGAAGCCACCGCATCGCGGTTCGAGAGCAGGCGAAAATAGTGCGATTCGCTGAACCGTGCGTCACCGGGCTTAGGCGTTTCTTCGAGACTCCGATCTTCAAAATGCTGCCGAATAGGGGCAGGGAAGCGCTTGGTGAGATTGTTGTCAGCCGCCAGCGTATAGCACTCGTCAACGGTCGAAACATCGGGGAATGTCGGCCCCGAGGCAACCATGGAATCAAGCGCCTCCGGAACATCAGAGATGAAAACCGTAAGCTGCTGTGCCGGGAAGGCGCGCACCCCGAGCCGGCCGCCCTTCACCGCCGAAATGTGCTTGCGCAAGACGTTGATCTGCTCGATGGGAAGCCCGCAAGTTACGAGCACCTTGTTGAACTCGATGAGATCGGCTAGCGTCACTTCCGGGAGCAGAGGCTTTTCGAATAGCGCCGAGCCGCCGCCGGAAATCAGGAAGATCACGAGGTCGTCGTGCCCGAGTCCGGTCACCAGATCGAGCGCGGCACCGGCTCCTTCCACGCTGCCGGCGCTGGGATACGGATGGCTCCCGAGCACGTAACAAAAACGCTTCAGCGGCGCTGCCGGAGCCGTGGGCGCCACCACCACACCCGACGCGATCTCGCCACCCAGAATCTCGTGAAGCGCCAGCGACATTTCGTTCGCTGCTTTCCCGAAAGCAATGACGTAAGGGGGACGAGAGAGCAATACCGAGCCAGCGGAAGTGTTCCGGTCCTCGGGCTGGGAGGCAAGTGTCCCAAACGTCAGACGGCCAAATTCTCTCTTGATCCGGCTCAGCATCGCCTGGCGCACATCGAGCCCTGCCAAGGTCTTCAGGAAAATCTGTTCCGCCATCCGCTTGCCTTGATTCAGCAGATGTGGTCCTTCTTGAAGTCGTTCGAGATCGGTAGCCACCAATCACCTACTGAGTCTCGCGACGAGTGCGCCCCCCTCACCCGCCTACGGACCGGAGCTAAGATGCACAACACCCACCCGCTTCGTGCCACTCTCTCCCACGGAAGGTGTCAAGAAGTTGGACGTAAACGAAAGGTTCACGCCAAGGCGCCAAGCCCGCAAAGAGGAGGTTCTTTGTTTACTGTGCTCACTTTGCGCCTTTGCGTGAGACGCCTTTGCTTACCCACCAATTTCTTCACATCCTCGTTCGGCCGTCCGCTTGCCTCGGGCTGGAAGGAGCGGCTCTGTTCGGGGTTGTTCGAAATGGGTCGCCATTAATGACGTAAGCCTAGCCTCGAGTTTCTACATTTTGGCTTGGGACAAGCAGCACAGGCAAGAGTGGCTGTGTCACCGGTGGCACAGCCATTCCTGGCTGTACAACGCCAGGACTTCGTTGACCGTGGCTCAGAAATGCAGCAATTCCGGGGCACAGGCGGAGGCCAGCGCCAGTGGCATGGCCATCTTGGCCATGTTCCCCGAATCCATTATTTGGGACGCCTCTCCGAAAGACAAGTTCGGGCCTCGGAAGGGCGGGACTTTACAGCCCCGCCCTTTCAGGCGCGTCCCCGACAACGATGAACTCGCGGTTACAAACTCAAACTGCGCCACTGCGGCATCGAAGATAGTGAAACTTGGGACGAGGTCCCGCCGTATCCCGTCTCTATCGAGGATTACGGAATTGAGTGACAAAGCCGCTTGCAGCCCGACCCTCACCCACCGCTGGCGGCGTTTTCGGCAGCCGCAGCGGGCCGGGTGAGGGGTCTGTTTGTCACTCTATTTTGCAATGCCCAGTAGAGGACGCTTATGAATGGCCGGCCAGCGGTGGTGGCTATCGTCATCCTGGCAGTTGTCTCCTCGCCCTGCGTTGCCGTCGAAAGCTGGACAAAAGCGACTCGCCCCTTTGCTCCCAACGGGACTGTCGAAATTCGCATGCCTGCCGGTGATATTCACGTCCTCCAGGCCCATGACGGGCTTTACGTGAGGTACATGGTCAAGACTGAGGACCCGGCAGAGAGCAGCCGCGTCCGGCTCCACTTTGATACGAAGAAATCAAAAGCTCGCATAGAGTTTGACGCACCGGTCAGAACCACTATTAGTGCGGAGATTGGTGTGCCGAGTCCGACTAATCTTCGAGTGTATCTGGACTCGGGATACGTGAGGCTGGACGATCTGCCGGGAAATCGAGAGGTGGTTGTGGGGGTCGGCGACATCGGTGTGAGCCTCAGTTCGAAGCCGGACGACGAGTACAAGGAGATTTTGATTCACACGCACCTCGGCAACATCCTGGCGTCCGGACTCGGCCGGATCGAAGGCTATTTTGGCAAGTCGCTTCAACATCGGGGCGCGGGGCATTACCGGATGGATCTGCGCACCGGAATCGGCAACATCGAGCTTCGCTCCACACCGTTTCCGGCATTCCCAGCCGAAAACTGAGGGCCTGTACGCAAGGCTACTCAAATCTTCGCGGCGAGAGAGGAAAGTGGACGTTAGTAACGCGGAGCATCTTCGAATGATGACGAGATGTGGTATTTCAGTAGAACGCATCAGTCTGGTCGCGCGTGAGGCGCCATCGGCATCGCAGTGAGGCAGGTTCGGGAAGAAATGGAGCCCCAGGACCGATTCCATGCCAAGCTCACGAACCTTTGAGCCGCATCAAACCAGCCGCGGGGCTCCACGCGCCCCCTCGCCTTCTTGGCGCGAGACTTCCCAGGTGGTGTTGAGCCTCAATCGCCCGTTTGCTGGAACAAGTTCAGCGTGTTTGATCCGTCGTCGACGAAGTAGACTCCGGCGCCGGGCACCGAGACAAGTCCGAACAGCGTCCCGTTGCCTGGAGGGCTGCCGGTGTTGTCAATGAGATCGCGTTCGATTTGAGTTCCGCTCGGGTCGATGGTAATGAGCACTCCATTGTTCCCATTGGCCACCAGAACATTTCCGGTGTTGGGATCGATCGTCAGACCCAGCGGATCACTAAGGAATCCGCCGTGAGAGAAAACGCTCCCAGTGCCCACCGAGGAAGTAATCGTAGTGGCGTTGGCGATCGCCGTTACGCGATTGTTCAGGCTGTCGGCAACATAAAGCGTGGTGCCGCTAAGCCCGACGCCCGTAGGTCCAATCACTAGCGCGGCCGGGTCGGTTCGCTCAGAGAAGCCTGAGCCGATGACGGTCATCGATTCGATTTGTGGCTTCGAGTTCGCCGGAATATTGAGTACCATTCGAACCACAGTGCCCTGATGGACCACCTTCCCGTTTGCCGCGACGGTGCCGTTAAGGACGTTCGTGAAGAACAGCGTCGCTTGACTGCCCTGGTCGAGCGCGGTCATATCCCAGGGTCCATTGATGAGTGAGCCGTAGAACGTCTCCACGGGTTTTCCGCTACTGTTGATTACCACCAGGCAGCCGGCCTGGGCAGTGGCCGACATGCCGTTGACGGTGGGCAGGCTACCCACGATCACCCATCCTGTCTGCAAGACGGAGAGCGCGGTGGTGAGACCGACGCCGCCCGGGCATAGGCCAGGTAGCGAGTTTTGGCTAAGCTGCGCAAAAACGCTGGTGGCGCCATCCGGAACAATATCCATGATGGTGGTGCCGGTTCCTTGCAGATTCTGCGAATTGTTGAAATTGCTCACCAGGAAGTGGCCGGCGGTCAGGTTCCCGACCGTCACCGGAACAACAACCAGCCCGTAAGGATTGCCGTCGCCATTCGCGGGGACGGTCGACGCGATGGTGCTGACCCCAGGAGGCAGATTGGAACTCGCTGCCATACCCTCACCCGCTGATACAAAAAAGCTTGCCAGAGCTACCGACAGCGCGCAAAGCAATCGCTTTGACCAGCGCCGGCGGAGCCTCATTCTCCCCATAATGCGCTCCTTTTCTATTGAGCCTGGAAGAAGTGACCTCCGGAGCCGGGCAGAGCCAAACCGGAGGTCATCTTCAGCCGGAGTTTTGGTGTTGCGTGCCGATTATGTCCGGAAGGAACTGGCGGAAATGTCATGGGCGCGTCTGGCATTTGCAAAATTTTTGTCAACAATTCACCAGCATGATTTTTGTTAGGAGGGGATTACAGGCAGCACAGCCGCACTCTGAAGCCTTTTGTTAAGCTCTGTTCTTGTCTTGTCGCGGATATGATAGAACTCGTTGTCTTGCCGCCCCGGAGAGCTGCATGATTCTCGATGTCGGTTGTGGAAAGAAAAAGCAAGAACCGGCCGCGATCGGGCTTGACCGGCAGCCCGGCTCCTCGGCGGACATTCTTTGTGAGTTGACTCGCTTTCCCTGGCCGATTCGAGACAACTGCGCTGAGAAGGTTTATCTTTCGCATTTTCTAGAGCACCAGCCCGACATTTTGCGTGTAATGGCGGAGGTACACCGTATCGCGAAGCCCGGCGCCGAGGTGGAGGTGGTGACGCCGCATTACAGTTCGCCGGACTCTTATACCGACCCCACGCACTTGTTCCATCTCGGGTTTCACAGCTTCGACTACTTCGATCGCGACAGCTTTCAGGATTTTACCTACCATTCCGGCGGATACCGCATTTTGGAGCGTAAGCTGAGCTTCGGAGGAAACCTCGTGCTCGATAACCTGGGACGGGCGTTTGCGGCATTTTCCGTGGACTTTTATGAGAAACACTTGGCGTGGATCTTCCCAGCGCGCAACCTTTTTTGCCGCTTGGAAGTGATAAAATGAGGCAATCTCGATGCCGATGGATATCGAAAAGACGATGCAATTTATCCTTGACAGGGAAGCTGTTTTCGCGGCGAACCTGGAAGCAGAGCGAGCCGAGCGAGTCGAGGCCGACCGACAGCTCGGCAAGCGGCTCGACACTCTCACATCGGACGCTGCTTCGCTTCTTCTCAACGCACAAGCTCAACACACTTCATTCTTCGTTCGTTGACCGAACGGCGGCGCATCGGGCCGAGGCTTAGAACGTGCCGCAGACAACTCAGCGGCTTGAGGGGGTAGAGGAGTATGGTTCATCATACCTCCATCCTACGGTATAGATAGCGGTAGGACAGGCCGACTCGCCCCAAGTCCCATCTCAAATCACTTCTCTGTGGTGCGCTCCGGGCCGGAGCAAGCCCCGGTCCTGCGTTTCGATGTTACATTGAATAGGTAGTCTGCCAGCGCGCTTCACAATGGAGGCGCTTGTCACGGCACCGATGAAGCAACCCAAGCTACAAACCGCCCTGCCGGGAACAGCGGCCGCGCTGCGGCGCCGCACCATCGGCTTGGGCGTGATCGGCCTGGGCACGGTGGGAACGGGCACTGTAAAGGTGCTGTTGGAGCATCAACTCGAACTGGACCGGCGCCTGGGCTGCAAGCTCGAACTGAAGGCCGTCTGCGCGCGAACCATTCACCAGAGGGACCTTTCCTGGCTGCGGGCATCCGTGAAGCGCGTGCGGAACTGGCGCGAGGTGATTACCGATCCCGGCGTCGACGTCGTGGTGGAACTGGTGGGACATTTGCCGACGGCGCATGCCATCTCCCTCGCCACTTTCGCGGCGCGCAAGCACCTGGTGACGGCCAACAAGCAGCTTGTTGCCGAGTGCGGACACGAACTGGTGGAGCGTAGCCAGTCCGCCGGCGCCGGGCTCGGCATTGAGGCTTGCGTGGCGGGCGGCACGCCCGTGCTGCACGCCATCCGCGAAGGGCTGGCGGGCGAGCACTTCACCTCGGTGCTCGGCATTCTGAACGGCACCACGAACTTTATCCTGACGGAAATGGAAGAGCGCGGCTGCCCCTTCGCCGAGGCCCTCGCCGAGGCCCAGCAGCGCGGCTACGCCGAGCCGGACCCCACGGCCGACGTTGACGGCCACGACGCGCGCTACAAGATCGCCATTCTGGCCATGCTCTGCTTTGGCGCCGCAGTGCCGGTGGGCGAGATTCCCGCCGAGGGCATCCGTCACGTTCAGCAGGTTGACTTCGCCTACGCTCACCGCTTCAACCGTACCATTCGGCTTATCGCTGCCGCCCGCCGCGTGAAGAACGGCCGTCTGCAGGCGTACGTGTGTCCCATGATGATCCCTCGCGCGGCGCCGCTGGCGGCGGCCCAGGGCTCCATCAACAGCGTGCTGCTGGTGGGCAGCAAAGGCGGCAACACCCTGATCAGCGGGCGCGGGGCGGGCGGCGAACCCACCGCCGTGGCCGTGATCTCTGACGTTGTCGAAATCGCGCGTGACCTGCTCGCCGGCAGCGCCGGCGCCACGCCACTGGGTTATCGGGACTGGCGCCCGGCGCGGCTGGCTCCGCTCGCCGAGATGACGGCAGCCTTCTACCTGAGGTTGGTGGTGCGCGACCGGCCCGGCATCCTGGCGCGGGTCGGCGGCATCCTCGGCCGGTACCGCATCAACATCGACTCCGTATTGCAGGAGCCCGTGCCGTCGAAAGCTCATGTTCCGTTTGCCATGTCTCTTGAACCCGCTCGGCAGGGGCATGTGGCGCGAGCCGTCGCTGAGATTGCCCGTTTGCCGTTTCTTGCCGAACCGCCTTTGATGATGCCCTTCCTTGAGGAGCCCTGACTCCTGCGCGAGACCTGCCTGGTGGCCCGTGAGGCAATCCATCGTGCCAGCGCCGTCGGCGACGCCTGGGAGTTCAGGGGGCGTTCAAATGATACCAGTACCCAATAGGACCGAATGCAGTTAGGCTTCGTTTCTTCGACTATAATGTTATCTTCCGCTGATATGGACGCTGATTCCTGATAATCACCAGGCACGCTTTGTGACGGAGCTCGCATCATGACGCGCAAAATTGGCATTGTCTTCGGCATGGAGAACACCTTTCCCGGCGCGCTGGTCACCAAAATCAACGACATGAACATCCCGGAAGTCACCGCCGAGTTTCTCCAGGTCGGTGGAACCAGGATGAACCAGCCGAGCGGCTATCGCGTGATTATCGACCGCATTTCGCACGATATTCCCTTCTACCGCGCCTACCTCAAGAATGCCGTGCTGGGCGGCACGATCGTAATCAACAATCCATTTTGGTGGAGCGCGGACGACAAGTTTTTCAATTACGCCCTTGCCGACAGAATTGGCGTGGCGGTGCCGCGGACCGTGATCCTGCCGCACAAGGAGCACCCGCCCGGAACCACCACGCAGTCCATGCGCAACCTCGTCTACCCCTTGAACTGGGATGAGGTTTTTGATCAT
>JASHYZ010000657.1 GCA_030042795.1 Terriglobia bacterium
GGGCGAAGTTTTGATCAGGGAATGAATGTCAGCCCCATTCGCGAAAAAAATGTCGAGATGGCCGTCGTTGTTGTAATCAAACAGACCAACGCCGCCCGCCATCGTTTCCGGAGCGTGCCGCTCCTGGGTTTCACAGCTATCAAGCTGGAAATCAATCGGACGGTAAGTGAAGTGGATGGGTGAGGCTAGGGCTTCCCCCCTCGAGCGTATCGCTCCTGTGGCCATCAATAGGGCCAAGAATTCGCGCCGTTGCATCGTATCCAATCAGTGTTTCCCAACCTCAGAGACTGCAGACGTTCGATCAGGATTCGTGCCGTTCTTCGCTCCGCGGGCCCGCGGAAGGAAGCCATGCAGGAGTTCTCAGCGCTTTGACACCTTAATGAGCCGGATCAATTATTCCCGGTTCCTGTATATTGGGCACCGGCAGATGAGCCGGACGACTCACCAAGTTCCTTTGACCAGCGGCTTGTACGTGTCGGGCCGGCGCTCCTCAAGAACAAGACTCTTGGCCTCGCCGTAGGCCGGACCAACGGAAAGCCACCATTCGCGCCACTTCTTCCTCAAGTCGATCTCTGCCGTCGCCAGGCCGTCCGTAGTTTCCGCCATCACCTCTCCATTGGGGTTCACAATACGACTGGCGCGTCCTTCGCTGACTGAAGTAACCAGGTACACGCCGTTGTCAAGAGCCAAGGCTCGCGTGGTAGCATCATAGTGTAGTGCACTAGGGTCTCCAGCGATCGGCACGAACACGATTTCAGCGCCCTCGAGACGCAAGATGCGGACGGTTTCGGGGAAAAATATATCCCAGCAGATCAGAATGCCAATATGCCCGAAATCCGTATCGAATACCGGGTATTCACTCCCAGGAGTTTCGCCACCCTCAACTTCGGCAAGAGGAAGATGCACCTTCCTGTATTTTCCCGCAATACGGCCCTGGCGGTCGATCAGCACAGCCGTGTCGTACACCTTCCCGCCAGCCCGTTCCAGCATGCCGGTAATGATGTAGGTGTGGTATTCTCGCGCCTTGCGCGCCAGCACCTCGGTCACAGGACCCGGAATCGGCTCGGAGAGGTCATAGACAGTCCCTTTCACTCCACGCTCAGGGAAGATCTCCGTCAGCAGATCCACATCCGGTTTCTCGCGCCCGGTTCGGTCCAACACCTCCGCCATGGATTGGAGGTTGTCGCGCGGCGTAGTCCCCCAGCGTACAGGAATTCTTGTTGTGACCACCCTTACATTGCGCGCAGGGGGCTGACTCGTTTCTATCAAAATGGGACTCCTGAACTTTACTGAGCCGCCCGCGGTCCACCGCAGCCAGAGCTCGACGGCCACGCTCGTGGCTGTTTCGGGAGCGCCTAAAGTCCGGGCAGCGCGGCGCCAGCCATGATCCGCCGCAGAAATCTCGTCCACATAATCACGCTGAACTGGTTGCCCATCAGCGGTGTTCCACGTCAACATCACTCCCACGCTGCCGCGCTCGTTGAAAATGCCTTTCGGTTCGTACAACACCTGAAATTGGTAGAAATGGCCAGCGGTAACCGGAATACACTTTGACAGCCATTTCCCGAACGAGGAAGAATCAATAGCCGTAAGCTGTAGCACGGTACCATCGGCGTCATTTGCAACGTCCGCACGCGGTTGCAGGTCAGGACGCGGCGACCAGAGCCGCCAGGAAACGGGCTTGCCCGTGGGGTCAACGCGGAATTCGGGATTGGGAACAAGATTGGCCCTTGTCTGTGCGAAGGCGGTCATACTGCACATGTACACCACCCCAAGAAGCCGATGCGCGTTCATTTCCGACCCTCCTCGTCAGCGGCAGCGCTCATGACGGCACTCGTACGCTGCATTTCCATTCGTATGCGGCAGAGCTGCGACATCGCCGCTCAGCGGAAAGTCAGTCATTCTTATAACAAGCTTCTCGCCGTCGCTTCCGCGGCCAGTTAAAACCTTGACACACGTTCGTGTCGACCGTCGCCTCACGCTTGCGGAAAATGCCGGATTAAAATGCTCAACGCCTTCGACAACAGGTGAATCACTGGCGAACTTTATTCTGAAGCGGCAGTGGCGCTCGGCGGTTGCACCGTGAACAAGAGACGCTCCATAGACGAGGTAGCCTGGTCAGGTTCGGAACTCCCTTTCGTGAGGCGCATCATCTGATTTAGTTCTTCAGCAGCTTTGTCACTCTCGCCCATCTTGAGGTAGGCCGTGCGCAAGAGACCATGCGCCAGATATAGCGTCGGCTGAACCTGCACAGCGGCGAGGAGCTGTCGAACGGCGGCCTGGTAGTTTCCTTCATCCAGGAGAATCTGTCCGGCCAGTGCCCTGCTTGCGGCATGTTCGGGGTTAAGTGTCACTGCCTGCGAGATAACCTTCTGCGCCTCCGGGAGGTTGACCGGGGTCGTGTTGGTGATGGCTAAAGCGTCGTAATAATAAGCGTCCACTTCCCGGCATCCGAGAGCAATGGCTAACTCGAGCATCTGCCTCGCTTCCCTCGACTTCAGTTCATCCTGCAAGATCATGCCGTTCACGAGGTAGGGGAGGTCCCACGCCGGCCAGCGGGACTCAATTTGCGCCAGCACCTTCATTCCTTCTTCGCTCCGCACCTCGTCGTCGTGGGATCTCCCATGCGCCACCGGCAACACGAGAGCAATCGCCCGCGCCAGCCACAAGTTAGGCGCATCCGGGATCAGGCGGGTTGCATCTCCCAGCAATGCCGCCGCCTGCTTGAATTGGCCGTGTTGAATCAAAAACGCAGCGGCCTCAAAATACATATCGGCACGCCGGGGAGCCGCGCGAATACCTCGATTCAACGAGTCCGCCGCTTCTGCGGTCTTGCCCATGGAATCCAGGATCTGGGCGCGAAGTATGAAGTAGTCGCCGGCGCGTTGGTCAGCGGGCATTTCATCGAGTTGGGCCAGTCCGGCTTCTGGGCTGACGGAATGGAACACCGCGATTGCCAGGTCGAGCTTCGCATTCGGCGCCTTTTGAAGGAACTCCGCCGCCAAACCATACTGCTCATGCTCCAGTAGGTCTTTCCCGCAATCGGCCAGCGTGGCCGTATCGGCTCCCGCCGCAAGCACCTCCCGGAATACTGCGGCAGCGCGCTTTTCTTCTCCTTCGTCCAGCAGATACTCGGCAAGGCGGGCCTTGAGAGCGACATCACTTGAGTTCTCATTAACCGCGGATTGTAATGATTCGAGGTACTTAGCGTTTTGCTGCTCCGGGGAGAAAGCGAGAAAATCAAGCAGACCCGCGCGTGGGTGAAGCTGGCCGCCGCTGGCAGCGGCTTCCTTGAATGACGCTAACACCGCCTTGCGCTCCTCCGTGCGACCCAGTTTTCCGAGTACCTGGCTGTAATGAATCAAAATAGCCCGATCGCGGGGAGCCAGCTTGAATGCCTGCTGCAAGAGCATCGCTGCTTCCTGCGGCTGATCACGCCTTAAATAGATTTGCGCTTGCCAGTCCAGAATCCGTGGATTGTTAGGATCGATTTTCCGAAGCGCCTGGAAATCTGCCAGTGACTGGTCAAGCCGGTTATTCTGTAAATCGAGTGCCGCACGCGTGTAGCGAGCCTCAAACATCGTCGGATCGAGCTTTAGTGCCTCATCCAGATGGGCCAGAGCCTTCCCCGGACTGTCCGTTGCTTCACCCACGCCGAGCTCATACTGGCCTTTTGCGTCCTGCGGGTGCCTGAGCACGAATTGCTGAAGTTTGGGAAGACCTTCTTCGAACCGGCCTTGGAGGATCAACGAGAAGCCCAGCTCTCGCCGGGCAACCTCGTCGTTAGGACGTAATTTCAGGTATTTTTCCAAGGTGCTGGCGGTGTCCTCATAGTACCCGAGCGCTTCAGTGGCCTGAGCTAAAAGTAAGAGCACATCGGCGCGACCCGGAGCCAATCGCGCCGCTCGGTCGAGGACAGCACTTGCGGTCAGAAAATCCTTAGTCGCACTCAACAGGTCACCATAGGCGTAGAGAGCATCTACGTCTTCCGGGCTTGACCGCAGAGCAGCCTCGAACACCTGTTGTGCCCGCTCGAGGTGCCCGGCACGGCGCGCGGCGACCCCGAGGTTGTACAGAACGTCGAAGTTCGAGGGGTCGGTCCTCAAGACCTGGCTGAATGATTGCTCTGCTCGATCGTATTGATGACATTGGGCATAGCCCAGGCCAATGGAGAAACCGAAGTGAGGGTCTTGATCTGTTTTCTCTTCGAGCGCGCTGAGCGCCGGCATCGCTGACTTGCAATTGCCCATGAGGACGAGGGCTTGGGCCTTCAGCAGTTGCGCAACGGGTTGGCTTTGAGCAGTTGCTGCGAGACGGCTCAAGCACGAGAGAGCTTCGGCGCCGTCCTTCCGCTGCACACTCATATCGGCGAGTTGCAGGTTCGCGCTCACATGATGCGGATCATTGGCCACGACGCGTCGAAAACTTTCTTCCGCTTTCTTGAGATTGCCCGTGGCAAGATAGTGGTTCCCGAGATTGTTCAATATAACCGTCGACTTGGGTGCGATCTGGAGAGCGCGGCGGTAGAACTCCTCGGCCTCGGAATATTTCCGCTGGGAGTCAAGAACAACGGCCATGAGGCTCAATGCCGGAAGGTCTTGAGGATCAGCGCGCAACACGGATCGGAGCGCGCTCTCGGCATCGGCAACCCGGCCTTCTTGAAAATCCGTCGCCGCTTTCTGGTCAATGGAACTCGACGCTTGAGGGAGAGCAAGACTCGTACGGGCAAGAAGAAGGAGAACGGCAAAGAACGCCGTCCTCCCCAATGCCTGACAGCAACTTAAGCGAGACCGAATCACAGGACGCAATATTACACACCTACATGCCAAGTCTCAATGGGCGCGTAGACGCTTGGTGAAAAACCCTTCCCGCTGTCATTCCGAGGGCCGATGGTCTTGATCGGCCCCGAGGAAACCCGGTTTGTCTTCAAAAAGTAAATACTGGGATTCCTTGCTTCGCTCGAAATGACATGGGTCGGATTGGCTTGTCAGCACCCTCCTAAAAATACAACTTCAGGGCCATTTGTATCTGGCGCGGCGAGTTTGCGTCTGGTCCAGTAATCTGCCCGAAGGCGCTGTTGCTCGGCGAGACGGTTGTATTGATGTTGCCGAACTGCGGGTGATTTAAAGCGTTGAACCATTCCGTACGGAGTTCGAGG
>JASHYZ010000658.1 GCA_030042795.1 Terriglobia bacterium
TTTACCCCCGCGCGGATGTGAAACTCAATTTCGGCGCGCAGCTTGGGTTCGTCGATTCGCCCTGCCTCGTCGAAGGGCGTGATAACAGCAGGGATTACTCCGCGCAACCAGGGAATCATCGCTCTCCTCCCGCCTGAGCCGCTAGCTAACCCTTGGCAGCTCGAGAACCATCGTCTCTAAGGCCTATAGGACTTGGCGATCATCATAGCACCAAGGAACCTGAACTGTTAGCGCTCCCTTGAGCGCACTCTGCCAGTCCGTGAAGTGCCCTGGCGGTTGTTGAAAAACCCGTCCCGACTGTCATTCCGAGGAGCCGCCGGCGACGAGGAATCGCGTAGTTCCTTTAGTTTCAGAGCGGGATTCCTCGCTTTGCTCGGAATGACACGGTTCCGAAATGTTTTTCAACAACCTGCTAGCCTAGGCCGCACTCTCCGCTGTCACGGCGAAAATCGCGAGGGCAGGCTGACCGCTATTCAATCGGCACACTAGCCTTGTGAGGTCACGCTTCTCCACGGCGATTGACCACAGCAGCACCTGATACTGCTCCCGAACCACATCCTTGACAAACTTCAGTGCCGGCTGCGCCTGAGTGGCTACCGGATTGATCCGTGTAGCGTTGTCAATCAGGTTCGCTTGGGCGACCTCGATTCCGTTTCTTACAGGAAGGCTCCTGTTGGTTCCGTCGGCATAGGCCAGCTCATAATTCGCGACCGCTTCTCCTCTTTTGCCTGATACAGGATAGCCCTCTGGGAACGTAACCTGGCCCAGGATGTGCAAACGCACGCAATCGACTCCCACTGGGATCTCGATCCCAGACGGATTCTGAGTCAAGAGCAAGGGACGAACGCTGTCGCCTGCGACTGGCACCTGGAATGGCACTCCTGCAATCTGAAGTTCCGGATTACTCCACAGCCGAAATCGACTTCCAGTGCGTTTCCACTGGTCCTGCGCCATGTCGGTCTTCGCCCAGTACTGCGCCATGCTGGATTCGAACTCCGCCCAGGTCTTCTGCGCGCTCGCGTTTTCTGCCAGGGGCTGCAGATCGATTGCACGGAATCGGTTTTGGGGCGACCAGGGTGTCTGTCGAAGTGTCAAGACCTCCGGCTGCGGTTCCTGTAACTCGGCTTCGTGACGCCGGCCTTCATATAGCCGGGCAAGCTCCAGATAGACAACATCCCGCGGTTCGCGTCCCTCAGTGACAACGCCGGATTCGAGCACCGCGTCGCGCATCTCAGCATCGATGCGGCTGTATTGCCGCATATCCTGCCAGCTCCAGAAGACGTGGCCCGCAAGCTGCTTGCGCTCGATCAAGTCCAGCATGCGATCCACGGAGTCTTGCATGATGATCTGTGATTGCCCGATGGCTTTGCCGCCCCACTCCGTGAAAGTCAGGGGCTTACTCGTGCCGTCGTATTCGGCTTCCTGGTTGAACTCATCGAGCTGGAGGGTGTAAGGATGCTGGTCAAAGAAATCCATGCCCGCCTGCTCGAAAATAGGCTTTGCCTTTTCTTTCCTCATGCTGTTGGCGGCCGAGACGAGGCGTCCGATGGGGTCGAGTCTCCGGCACATCGCTTTGCCGTCCCGGAGATAGTCGACCGTCAGCGTGCACTCATTGGCGAGGAGCCAGGCGAATACCGAGGGTGAGTTCCAATCCCGCCGGATGGTGCGTTCCATAACGGTGTAGCCCAGCTCGATTTCGCCACGCGGCATGGTGGTGAAGTCCATGTTCCAATAGCCGGGTTCTTCGCTCACCAGCAAGCCGAGCTCATCAGCGAGTTCGATGATGTATCGATGGTGCGGGTAGTGGACGAGGCGCACGAAGTTGCAGCCCAGCTCCTTGATCATGCGCATGTCCTGCGCCATTTGCGGGCGGGTCAGCGTAAAACCTTGCTCCTTCCACATATCGTGACGGCAGACGCCTTTCAGCACCAACGGCTCGCCATTCAGCAGGAATTCGGTGCCGCGCGTTTTCACCTCGCGAAAACCCGTGAGGCAGGACCATTGATCCTCGCCCTCGGGCGTCCGCAGCGTGGCGCTGAGCGTATAGAGATTCGGCGTCTCCGGAGACCAGAGCACGGGGTTGCTGAGATCGAACGCCAGCTCAACCTCGTTGCCGTCGCTCTTCAGGGCAACCTGCTTTGTCGTTCGCGCCACTTCGGACTTGCCGTGGGACAAGGTTAGCAGCACTTCTGCCGAAGCCGCGCGCACGGCGTCCACGTACACCTGGGTTCGGCACGCAGCGCGAGTGTAATCAGCGTTGAGGCTGTAACCGAAGCGTACGTTATCAACAAAAGCCGCCGGACGTATCTCCACCCAGGCGTCGCGAATGATGCCACCGTACGCTTCCCATCCAGGATTGACGCCGAGTGCGATCTCATGCGTTCCGCCGCCACCGGGTTCAGGCACCAGGTCCGCCATCGCCACATCCACTTCGTTGGTTCCTTCGCGTGCGTGGGAGGTGAAGTCGAACTCATACGGCACGTACAGACGCATGGTCCCCAGTTCAGCCCCGTTCACCGAGGCGCACCCCAGATACGTGATGCCTTCGAAATGGATCACAGATCGTTGGCTCGCCGAAAGCCTCGGCAGCAGGAAGCTGCGCTTTAGGTTGTAAAGGCCCGTAGGACGTTGCGAGGAGGGCACCGTCACCGTGTCATAGAGTTCGCCATCGATATATCGCTGCCACTCACCGTTCAAGCTGACGCGTGCCCGGCCCGTCGGCGAGTTCTCAGGAGGTGAAGGAATGGCGAGTGCTTGCGCCGCTGGAAGAAGCGTTGACGCTCCCAGTGCTGATACGAACTTGCGACGGTTCATCATGGCTGGTGGCCTCAAAAGAACTTGTAGTTGAGATATGCGTACAGGCCTAGAACAATCACGGCGTAAAACGTCGGCGTGCTATACCAAGTGCGTGATTCCGCTTCCCGCGCCCTGTATGCGTAGACCAGCCCGCGTATCCGCTGTTCGCCGGGCGGCGGGGTGAGAAAGGATAAAGGGACCATCACAACCAGCCCGCCCACAAGCCCCCAAACAGCGGTCCAGATGTTGGAGGCCATGGGCGTGGAGAAGTGAAGCACATGCAACCGGTAGAGAAGGTATTCCAGAAAGCAGCCGGATACGCCGGCCACCATTCCGTAAAAGCCCGCTGTGGCCGAAGGCCGCTTCCAAAACATGCCCAGAAAAAAGATGATGAAGAAGGGCGAAATGAAGAGAATGCCAATCAATTGCATGTAGTCCATCAGGTTGTCAAAGTTGAGCACGATATACGCCGAGGCGCAGCTCAGTGCCGTTCCCCAAATCGTTGCCCATCTTCCGACGCGCAGGTAATGATCGTCCTCCCGGCCTTTGACGAGATATGTCTGGTACAGATCATAAGTGAACACAGTGTTGAAGGCCGTAATGTTTCCTGCCATGCCCGACATGAAGCTGGCGAGAAGCGCGGTGAGGCCCAATCCCAGCATGCCGCTGCGATAGTAGCGCCCCATCAGCATGGGAAGCGCGAGGTTGTAATCGTGGGTGACAATCTGCGGCCCCACCACCAGCGCAATCATGCCCAACAGGGTCACGATCGACGGGAAGAGCATCTTGGGAATCGCTGCTACCAGCGGAGTCTTCTGCGCGGA
>JASHYZ010000659.1 GCA_030042795.1 Terriglobia bacterium
AGCACCACGGTTACCCGTTCGCGCGCCAGCCGGGCTACGAAATATAGCGCCACGCTGGAGGGCCACACGATAGGCTCATCCTCATGCCAGATCAGCTTAGGCAGGGCGTCGAAAAAGTCCCGACTGCTCACGCGAACTTCGTGATGGATGGAATTCAGGTGCCCGGCCACGGTGCGTGCGTAAGGCAACTCGCTATAAGACTCCTCTTCGTAGCCCACCGAAAAAGTCTCCACGGGCGCCTGCCTGATTTTTGTCATTAAAGCGGCGACGGCGCTCGAATCCACTCCACCGCTGAGAAAAACGCCAAGAGGCACGTCGCTCATCAAGTGGCTGCTCACGGCCTGCTCCAACAGATCGCGATAGGCCTCCACGTAATAGCTCTCGGGATGCTCCCCGCCGTCGTCCGCAGGCCTCAGGTCCCAATAGGGCTCGATGTGCAAGTCGCCGCTCTCATTGAGTTCGAGCGTGTGGCCCGGCATCAGCTTGTGAATCCCCTCGAAAAACGTGTCCGTGGCGGAGAGATAGCCAAAAGCAAGGTATTCGGGCAGAACGGCGCGATTGAACTCGGGCGTCACGCCGGGATGGGCCAGGATCACCTTAATTTCCGAACCGAAGAGGAAGTTGTCTGCAGTCTTGCGGTAGTAAAGCGGCTTGATCCCAAGGCGGTCGCGCGCCGCAAATAGTTTGTGGCGCCGCGCGTCCCAGAGCGCAAAGGCAAACATACCGCGGAGGTGCTGGACGCAGTCACGCCCATACTCTTCGTAGAGGTGGACGATGGTCTCGGTGTCGCAGTGGGTGCGGAAAACGTGTCCCCGCGCCAGCAACTGTTTCCGCAGACTCAAGTGATTGTAAATCTCGCCGTTGTACACCAGCCGTACGGTGCCGTCTTCGTTGGTCATCGGCTGCTGGCCTGTCTTCAGGTCAATGATGCTCAGGCGGCGCATTCCGAGTCCTACGCAGCCCTGGACATCAACGCCCTCTTCGTCCGGCCCGCGATGGAACATGATGGCGCACATCCGGCGCAGAGCATCTGCATCCACCGGCGTATCATTTGCGAGTTGAACAATCCCAGCGATTCCACACATCGGGTTACTCAAGTGGCTCTATGCCAAGCCCTCACTCCTTCAAATCGACTCACCCACTTCGACCTGCCCGTTAACGCCTTTGTCTGGCGAAAACGTCTGCGCCTGTCCGTCTCGACTCACCCACTCGAACCGCTCCGAGCATTCTTCACGACGTACAATCGCTTCGCCTTGGAATTCTGCGAAGCTGCCGTCACACAGAATCAGGTGTACCGGCCGAGCCTGCTCTATTCGGGCATAGAAGATCTGTGCGTCACTGGTCCAACCGGCAACCCTCCACCGCGGATCACTCTCATCGGCCCCGACGAACACAAAATATTCAGTTCTGCTGCCGTCAGCATAGCGGTATGCGCTGGCGTTTCCAAACTCCATCTCAACTTTCGCAAAGGTCGCCGGTTCCCCACGCAAGCCGGTTTCGCACTCAAAGGGCAGCAGAAGCGTGGCGCATTCAGCCGGCAATCGAACTCGAGCGTTGAAGCGCACCACCGGCGCCAGTTCCTTGGCGCCGTAAGCCGGCGAGACCCAGCCTGAGAGTACTTCATAACTCCAATCAGCTTGGCGGGCCGGCATCAGTGCCAAATGCGCCTCAGAGGCGTTCCTGTGATCCGCACAAGCCTTGGATGTGCCCGTCGCAAAGACGTCTCCCTCCTGGCTTATCGTAAGGTCAGGAGGAAAATGCCAGAAGCATTCCAGCTCGTGATACTGATGCCCCTCAGCAACGTCACGCACCAGCCAAAAGCCATCATCCTGCCCATACTCGCGAGCTTGGTGAGGACGGCGCGAAACGCGGAGCAAAAACCGGCGGTGAAGCACCGGATCCGGCAGGCGCATGTAACCTGTGTGACTGCCGACGAATAGCGTAAATGTATCTCCTCGCAGCCAGCGCTCAACCCGGACGCCGGGAATGGAGGTCCAGGCGAACGAGCCGTCCGGTACTGCCTGGTCCCTGCCGTCCACGCGCAGCGTGTTGTGCGCCCCGGTGCCCCGAAAGAGGTCACGATCGCCGGCGGCGTCGATGTAGCAACAGGTGCCAGGGTCAATCAGGCAGCGACGCCCGCCTATCGAAGCGCTCACGCTCAGTGCGTCAGCATGGCCGTGGCCGCTGCGCCCGACGCCTTGAGGACCGGCGTCAATCACGAGTTGCCCAGATTCGCGGCCTGAACCTGCAATTACGTAGAGGCCCCCGGCCTCAAAACTCTTCGACTCGATGGGGGTTTGGCCGCCGGACAAGGCATCAAAACGGCTCACCCCCTCGAGGCCGAGCACCCAGATCGCTTCTTCTGTCAAAGGCGATGCGCACTTGAAATCGGCGCGTCTGTAAATGCTGGCGCCGAGCGCCAGGGGGTCCACCAGGTGCTCGGCGCGGTTGCGGCGAGGATTGAACACGCGGCCGCCATCGTCATCCCCAAATCCCTCCGGTGGGCCAGCCTGCGAAAGCACCGATAGAACCTCCAGCATTCGGACTAGCGTCTGGTCGAACACCGCCGGGATCGCGATCTGGTTACACAGGGCCAACTGGCGCGCGTGCAGGAAAAAATCTAACGCGTACACATGATAATAGAGCGCCTGCTCAAAATACACACCGTCCGGGCGTACCTGGCGATCCGCCTCTTGCACCACGATACGCCATCCGCGTTGCTGCCATCTGTGGGCGGCTGGGATTTCGGGGCAGAGCGTGCCGATGAAGAACAGCGCCACGGCTTCCCCCAGCAAGTGCGTGTTAGGTGAGAAGTAAGTGGAAAGATAACGCTCGATGTACCGGCCATTCGACCCGAGTGCCCGTAGCAACTCCATCCGGAAGGCTTGAGTGACGGCTCCGCAGTCCGCCAGCAGTTGGCGCACCCAGAGCCAGGAAAGGCTGCGAAACGCCACTTCCAGTGTGCTTGCCCAGTTTACGCCCAGCGGATAAGGATTGGCCCGCTGCCAGGAATACCATTGCGCCAGGAGCTCATCAACGTAGCGAGCCTCGCCGGTCAGACGCCAAGCCTTCGCCAGCGTTACCAGGTGCTGATGGCGGTTCAGCTCCCACGTCACCTTGTGGTCACCCACCTCGGCGAAGTTCAGGAACTGAATCTTGAACCACGGCTCCAGGGGCGCGCGTTTACCGTGGACTGTGTCAAGATGCCAGTCGATTTCGATCCCGTAGTCGAGGTCGGTGTATCCCAGCAGACGGAAACGGTGGCGGCACACCTCATCCGCCTCGCGAATGATCGCTTCCGCCTCGGCGCTAAACCGCTGACGCACCAAGCTGGTCAACTGGGGCAAATTGTCCCGTGAGAAGAAGAACCTT
>JASHYZ010000660.1 GCA_030042795.1 Terriglobia bacterium
AGCCTTAACAATCTGGCGCTCGTCTACCGCATGCAGGGCAATTATTCCGAGGCTTTACCCCTGCTCACCCGCGCTCTTCGGATTGGTATTCTGAGCGCAGGCCAGGAAGATCCCAATGTGGGAACTTGCTTCAACAACCTCGCGAGCGTGTGCTTTGCAGCAGAACGGATGCCGGAAGCCGAGGCCTTCTTCAAGCAAGCCCTGGCTATCAAACAGAGGACGGTGGGACCGGTTCACCCGGAGGTCGCCGTAATTCTGGAGAATCTCGGCGAGGTGCATATTCGTCAAGAGAAGCAGGTTGAGGCCGAACCGTTATTCCGGCGCTCCCGCGCCATCGAGGCCTTGCTCGCTGGCCGGACCGGCTCCATTGCTGACGAAGACGGAACGCAGGTTGATCTTGCCGCCGAGGCGGCGAATGGACCGTTGGCGAATCTTGAGATTCGTGATCTCTCCGAACAATTGACCGCGGCGAACCGGGCCATTCTGGGCGTGGATGAAACGCGACCCGCACCTCGATTTGGGCCTTTCCAGGATGCGCCGGAGCCGGCCCGAGAGCACGAACTCGGGCATACCAAGCGTCCAGCCGTGCCTTCCGCCGAGGGGATAGTCGCTGCTGGTGAGATCGCGGAGCCCGAGGAATACGAAGCCGAGATTGAGGATGTCGAAGGCGAGGGATCAGGCGAGGTGCGGGAGAAACGAGTCCTACCGCGACGGCCAGAGCGAGCGGCGTCGCCACCTGCGTCCGGCCCAGCGCTGCGGGCAGAGCGTGACGTAATCCGCTTCCCAGCCGCTTCTGAAGCCAAACCCGTCGCCGTGCCCCAGGTTTCGGAATTGAATTTCGACGTTTGTACCCCGGAACGGGTTTGCTTACCCGCATTTTCCAGCAGCGCCGGAAGCGCGCTGGCTAGTGCGGCCACGCCGGTAAGTGCGGAAGCGGCACAGAGCCAGCGGGTTGAGGATGGTGGCATCGAGGCCAGTATTCATTCGTGGCTGGCAGACCGCGAGCACGAGGTTGGCCAAAGCCACCCCGATCTGATTCCCAAGCTTAACGAGCTTGCGCTTGTCTGCTGGCTTGAGGGCCGTAAGGCAGAAGCCGAACCCATTTATCGGCGGGTTCTCACCATCAAGGAAAAGGCGTTTGGTGAAAACCATCCGATTCTCCAGCCCACGCTTGAACGCCTTGCTGACGTGACCTTTCAGCAGCACCACCATTCCGATGCCGAGGCGTGCTGGCGGCGCATCCTGAGTGTCGATGAGGCACGGTTTGGCACCGAGCACACGGCCGTGGCGGTTGACCTGGGACGTCTGGCATATGTGGTAGAGGCGCAGGGACGGCTTACGGAAGCGCAGGCCCTCTACGAGAGAGTCTTAAGGATATGGGAGGAGGCCGGCGGCGCTGAACACACGGAGGTGGCGCGAGCCTTGGAGAGGCTGGCCCTGGTGGAACATTTGCTCGGAGATCGCATTCACGCCGCGTCGCTGCTGCGCCGCGCCCTGGACATTTACCGGAAATCTCTTGGTGAAGCCCATCCCAGCCTGGCCGCGGCAATCAACAATCTGGCGGCGGTCGAATGTGAAAGTGGCCACGTGGGTGAGGCGGAGGACTTGCTGCACCGCGCGAGGGCCATCCTGGAAGGGGCGCTGGGTGCCGGACAGCTCGGGATGGCAGCCACTCTGAACAATCTGGGGGCCTTTTATACCGCTCAGGGGAGGTGCCGGGAGGCAGAGAAAGAGTATCTGCGCGCTCTCGAGATCAAGGAGGCCATCTACGGCGTTTCCCATCCCGCCTTAGCGGGCACCCTCGAAAACGCCGCGATTCTTTACGAGAGCGAGCAACGCGACGACTTAGCTGAGCCGCGTTTCCGTCAAGCGCTGGAGGCTTTCGAACGGGCACCCGAAGGTACGCGTTCGGGCTTGGCAAGATGCCTGGAGCGCTACGCGGGTCTGCTGCGCCGCGCTGGCCGCAGCAGTGAAGCTGAGCCGATAGAGGTGCGCAGCCGCTCCGTGCGAGGGACGCCCAGAACCTATTGATTAGTCAGGCGGCGCTAGGCAGAAGCGAGCGGAAGGAAAGCCAATCCGCGGCTGATCGCCGTCACTCGCCGCACATACCGCGCCGCGGAGCCCCGCAGGGACAAGGACCGCTCTCCAGGGTGCCATTAGTAGCCGCGGGCCCCGAGACGGCGAATACCGAAAGCAGGCGCTCAAGCTCCGGGCTCTCACACTGTTCGCAGATCACTTTCTCGGAGGCTGCGCGCACGAACTTTTCAAATTGGGTGCCGCAATCGCGGCAACGATACTCAAAAATTGGCATAGGACCGCCGTTCAATCAAGGACTCCTTACGATTCTAGCCGAAACGAGGCTCCGGCGCGAGCGGCCGAGGGTGGTTCGGGCCGGAGCCTCTGCCAAGGGGAACGATTTCTGAGCTGACCTTTCGGGGACCCGCATCTTTTGTGGCTGATTTTGAGGTCGTAAACGCGAAAATGGCTTGACAGCCGAACGCTTCTTGCATAGAGTGTGCGCTTGACGGATGTGAATGGGGGTCCCGAAATCAAATAGGAGAGAGGAGATCAAAATAAATGGCGAAAGCGATGACGAAGTCGCAGGTGGTGGGGCATTTGGCCGAGAGGGCCGGAATTCAGAAGAAGGCGGCA